>CAVIOJ010000208.1:0-2159 GCA_963644225.1 Lachnospiraceae bacterium
GAGACAGGTACAAAACATTGATAGAAAAGTGTTGTGAGAAAATTTTTTCGTGATAAAATTAAATGATTTGAAATAAGAAAATATTAGAAAAGGAGATTACGAATTCATGGCAAAAGATACCACAAAAAAACTAACCTCCGGAAAGCCAATGTCTTTGATTCTAGGCTTCTCCCTTCCCTTGCTTGTAGGAATGCTTTTCCAGCAATTTTACAGTTTGGTTGACACTATCATCGTAGGAAAATTTCTCGGTGTAGACGCTCTGGCAGCCGTAGGTTCAACCGGTGCCATCAACTTTTTAATAATAGGTTTTTGTATGGGTGTCTGCAGTGGTTTTGCGATTCCGGTAGCCCAGCGATTTGGTGCCGGCGATTACGAAGGATTGCGAAAATACGTAGGAAACTCTGTCTGGCTTTGCCTTATCTTTTCTTCTGTCATGACAGTGCTGGTTTCCATCTTTTGCAGACAGATTTTAGAGTTGATGCAGACTCCTTCCAATATCATAGATCAGGCTTACAGCTACATATTTATTATATTTGTAGGAATTCCTGTTACTTACCTCTACAACATCACCTCCGGCATCATGCGTTCACTTGGAGACAGCAAAACACCGGTTTATTTCCTTTTGCTGGCTTCCGCAACCAACATTGTGCTGGACTTGCTCTTTATCGGTGTCCTTGGCACAGGCGTCGAAGGGGCTGGAATTGCAACAGTTATTTCCCAGTTTGCTTCCGGAGCCGGATGTCTGATTTATATGAAGAAAAAATTTCCGATTTTAAAAATGCAGCCTGGCGACTGGGCCTGGTCCAAGCATCATGTGGAAAATCTCTGTCACATGGGCGTACCAATGGGGCTACAGTATTCCATCACAGCCATCGGTTCTGTTATCCTGCAGACCGCAGTCAACAGCCTTGGTTCCGATGTGGTTGCTTCCATCACTGCTGCTAACCGTATCAGCATGTTTATCGTCTGTCCATTTGACGCCCTAGGCTCTACCATGGCTACTTACGGCGGACAAAATGTGGGAGCCATGCGCCTAGACCGTGTAAAAGAAGGTTTAAAATCCGCTACCATCTTAGGTCTTGCTTATTCCATCATCGCATTTTTTATCCTGCTTGTCGGAAGCAAACAGCTCTTGCTTTTATTCCTGTCTGCTAGCGAGACCGCCATTATCGCTGATGCCCGGTCCTTCTTATTTATACAGAGCTGCTTTTACTTCCCGCTGGCCCTGGTCAATATCATTCGTTTCCTGATTCAGGGAATGGGATTTTCCATTTTTGCCATCACAGCAGGAGTCATGGAAATGATTGCCCGAAGCGTGGTAGCCTTTACCCTGGTACCAACCATCGGATTCCTCGGTGCCTGCTTTGCCAGTCCTTTTGCATGGATCATGGCGGATGTATTTTTGATTCCGGCCTACTTCCATGTACATAAAAAATTACAGAAAAAATTCGACCACAAGGAGATATTATGAGCATCACACTAATTGCCAACCTTATAGCCCTAGTCGGCTGCATCATCATGGTCTTAACCGGCCTGATAAAAAGCAAAAGCAAAATTCTAATCGCCCAGAACGTCCAGATGGGAATGCAGGGAATAGCTCATGCCATGCTTGGAGCCTACAGTGGCATGTTATCCTGCATCATCGGCATCACGCGAAATTTTGTCACCTTAAAGCGAGAACTCACTTTAAGCCTCAAGCTGATATTCATCGGAGCACAGGCCCTGCTTACCCTGCTATTTGGAAATCCAACATTTTTCCTCAACTGGTTTCCACTTATATCCAACTCCATCTATATCGCCACACTTGACTCCAAAAACATCATAGTCATCAAGATATCCATCATGATCAGCACCGCCTGCTGGATCATATTTGACTTCTACTACCAAAACTACAGCAGCTTCGCCTTCGATGTCCTGACAGTTGCATCCAACCTAATCGGCATCTGCATGCTACTAAAAGCCAAGGAAAGCGAGTAACACCACTAAAAAAGCACAGTTCCCGGTACGCGTGGCTATAGTTTCGTAGCCATAATATGTTAGCCCTGGTTGGGGATGTCGGGCGATATAAATCGCGCAAGGCTTGCAGGGTCGGACCGTGGGGCCAGGGCTTAGAACTCGTTTGAATTGCTAATTTGTTGGTATCGTTTTCGGCTTTCTTG
>CAVIOJ010000209.1:0-7167 GCA_963644225.1 Lachnospiraceae bacterium
GAAGGTAAATGGAACATTGAATATCAAAAGGCACTGCCATAATTCATCAACAGACGGAAGAATTGCCTTGTAAGCTGCGATGATGGTCTCAAGTGGCATCATTGTCTCATAGATTGGATAAACCACGAACAAATTGGATGGGAAACTGATCAGCCCCATGCAAACTGCTCCAAGAATGGCTCCTAGAATTGCTGACTTTTTATTTTTCTTGTGCTTGTAGATAAGACCTGCTGGAAGCACGAAAGCGACACCGAGGACAAAATTACTCAGTTCTCCGACTCCTCCCGTCGATGTCATAAAAAGATGCAAAAGATTTTTGATAAGACATACCATAACGCCGCAAGCCGGTCCCATGGCAAAAGCCCCAATCAAAGCTGGAAGTTCCGATAAATCCATGCGGATAAAACTCGGCATAATCGGTACTGAAAAATCCAGAAACATAAGGATAAAAGCTATAGCTGATAGCATGGCTGTCACCGTAAGGTAGCGGACACTCATCCTTGTTTCTTTTGCTGTCTTGGCATTTACACTTGCCTGTGTGTTGTTTGTTGTTGCATTACTCATACTTGTAACACTCCTTTTCCTTAGTATTTACGCCCTCTTTCGATTGTTGATTGTAATATCAACAACTCATGGCGCATCTGTTGACTAGGAAAGTCGGAAAGTTAAGGTACTTTTTTGCGAAGTATTTTGTCTTTTAGAAAGCTAGTCCTTTTGCAAAATAAAAACCCCGAACGCAAAAGAGCGCTCGGGGCATAAACCACGCACATATAAACCTTATCTTCTCTCATCCAGACTATACTGTCGGTACTGGATTCTCACCAGTTCAGCTGCAAGCGCAGGTCACGGACTCATCACTGCCTCTCCAAAGGAAAAGCAATCATATCACCGTCGGTCGGGAATCTATGATTTCTCATATCACCCTGCCCCGAAGATTCCTATTCACAAGCTTCAGTATATGCATATTCTTTTTTCATGTCAAGTTTTATTCGATGATTATGTTATCAAAGAAATGATTGCCTTTTTTCACTGGTTTTCTATCACCAGTTTTTTTCTTTTGATAGGTTCTATCCTGCTGCTTTTTGTGTCCTGAATTATCTTTTGGTCTGGCAGCATTTTCTGCAGCCTTTTTGGCAGGAGCATCCTTCTTTTGAGAATCTCCACCCAGTTTCATGGTAAGCTGTATTCTTTGCTTGCCAAGGTCTACACTAAGAACCTGGACATCAACAACATCGCCAATGGAAACTGCTTCAAGTGGATGCTTAATATATCGATCACAAATCTCAGATATGTGAACCAAACCATCCTGGTGAACTCCAATATCTACAAAAGCACCAAAATCGATAACGTTCCGCACAGTGCCTTTTAAAACCATGCCTGGCTTTAGGTCTTCCATGGTAAGAACATCGCTGCGAAGAATAGGCTTTGGCATATCCTCTCTCGGATCCCGTCCTGGCTTTTGTAATTCCGATACAATATCCTCTAATGTAAGGTAACCTATTCCAAGTTCTTCGGATAATTTTTGTATGTCTCCCAATAAATTTTTAATGTCAGACAGGCCACCATTTTTAATATCTTCCGGCTTAAAGCCCAGACGATCTAGTAATTTTTCAGTAGCATCATAACTCTCCGGATGCACGCTGGTCGCATCCAAAGGATTCTTGCCATCTCGAATACGAAGGAAACCTGCACACTGCTCGTATGCTTTCGGGCCTAATTTGCCAACTTTGAGAAGTTCCTTTCTGGTCTTAAACTGTCCATTTTCCTCTCTGTAGGTGACAATATTTTTAGCAATAGTCTTGTTGATGCCTGAGACACGCTCCAAAAGCGATGCAGAAGCTGTATTCAGGTCAACTCCTACATTGTTGACGCAAGACTCAACAACACCATTGAGGCTCTCATCAAGTTTTTTCTGATTCATATCATGCTGATACTGGCCAACACCGATAGATTTCGGATCAATTTTAACAAGCTCTGCCAAAGGATCCTGAACACGTCTGGCGATAGATGTAGCGCTTCTTTGTCCTACATCAAATTGCGGAAACTCCTCTGTCGCCAACTTGCTGGCAGAATAAACAGAAGCACCTGCCTCATTGGTAATCACGTACTGTACAGGCTGTGGAATCTCTTTTAGCAAATCAACGATAATCATCTCTGACTCCCTGGATGCTGTACCATTTCCAACAGAGATCAAACTAATGCCGTATTTTTCAATAAGTTTTTTGACCACATCCTTGGCTTGCTCAACCTTGTTCTGTGGTGCCGTCGGGAAGATAACCGTGGTATCTAAAACCTTTCCGGTGGCATCTACGACTGCAAGCTTGCATCCAGTACGGAAAGCTGGATCCCAGCCTAATACAACCTGGTTTGCTATAGGCGGCTGCATCAAAAGCTGCTGCAGGTTTTTGCCAAATACCAAAATCGCGCCATCCTCTGCTTTTTCAGTCAAAGCGGAGCGAATCTCTCGCTCAATAGCCGGGGCAATCAATCTCTCGTAACTATCGGCGATAGTATCCGCCAAATAGTCGTTGGTATATGGATTGTCCTGGGTGATAACCTGTTTTTTAAGATAATTTAAAATATCATCCTGAGGGGCATTGATTTTTACGGTAAGAATCTTTTCTTTTTCTCCGCGATTGAGGGCCAAAATACGATGGCCTGGCAGCTTTGCAATAGCCTCATCAAAATCATAGTACATCTCATAAACTGACTCTGCCTCAGCATCCTTTGCTGTAGAGACAATGTGTCCTAATTTCTCTGTCAAATCACGAATATGGGTACGATAAGTAGCCTCATCAGCAATCATTTCAGCAATTATATCCAAAGCTCCTGCAATAGCTTCTGATTCATCAGACACTTCTTTTTCCTCTGAGACAAAATCAAGAGCATAGGTTTTGATATCTGCTGTGGCGTCCTGTTTGTAAATAAGTTCTGCTAAAGGCTCCAAACCTTTTTCCTTGGCCACTGTAGCTCTGGTGCGTCGCTTTGGGCGATATGGGCGATACAAGTCGTCAACTAAAACCTGGGTCTGTGCAGCCAAAATCTGTGCCTTTAATTCTTCGGTAAGCTTTCCCTGTTCTTCTATACTTGCAAGGACCGACTGCTTTTTCTCCTCGAGATTGCGAAGGTATTGAAGTCTCTCGTATAGATTACGAAGGACTTCGTCATTTAAAGCTCCTGTGGCTTCCTTTCGATATCTGGCAATAAAAGGAATGGTATTTCCTTCGTCGATGAGTTTTACTGCCGCTTCTACCTGGCCTAACTTTACTCCAAGTTCTTCTGCTAGTGTGCGATTGATGTCCATCTGGTTGTTCCTCATTTCATTTTAGTCTAGTGGCTTTTTGTAAGCCCAACATAGCAAGAGTATGTATTATACCGCCGCATCAAAATTGCTGCCAATCAAGCTGGCCGCATCCGCGGATTTTTGATTTTGTCCATAAGGTGTACTCGTATTGTAGCGAATAGTGGTATTGGTAGTGCCACCAGAGACATATGTCCTGCCACATTCAGGGCAGACAGATGTATGAATAGAGACACTGGCATTTACTACCGTGCCGTCATCCTGCGCAGCTTTGCTATAGGCATTGCTGACATGCTCTCCTTCATGGGCACGAACTGTCCCTGCTGCAGCTTCCGGAGAAATATGGGCCGCCGATTTAAATGAAACATTCTCATCGGAGCCATCCACATACTTTCTCTCCTTGCAGGTCTGGCACTCCGTTTTTCCAGTCTTACCTGTTTCTTTTGCCTCTGTGGTATCCGTCGCTGCGGAGTCGGAAGTCTCCCACGAAGTATTGCTACCCCAAACTCCCTGCTGCGCTGGCGAAACAAAATATGAATTTGTATAACCAATTCCCATAACCTGCATAACGATTCCCCGCTAAAAGTCTTAGTCTTCCTCTTCCTGTTTGGCCCATCCGAAGGCATATTTTACAGCCTTGTTCCAGCCTTTGCGCTTGGTAGCTCTCTCTTCTGGTTCAATGGAAGGAATAAATACGCGATCGTATTGTACATTTTTCATAACTTCTTCCTTGCTGTCCCAATATCCGACTGCAAGTCCGGCCAGATAAGCCGCACCAAGTGCAGTAGATTCTACACAGGCCGGTCTGTTGACAGGCTTGTCCAACATATCAGCCTGGAACTGCATCAAAAAGTCATTGGCGCTGGCTCCACCATCAACATTGAGGGTACGAAGGTCAGTATTTGCATCTGCTTTCATAGCATCGATAACATCGCATACCTGATATGCAATAGATTCAAGAGTAGCACGAATGATGTGATTTTTGTTGGTACCACGGGTAATTCCCACGATGGTTCCTCTGGCATACTGATCCCAGTGCGGTGCTCCAAGACCTGTAAATGCTGGAACAACATAAGTTCCATGAGTGCCCTTGGCCTTTTTAGCCATATATTCGGAATCCTCGGCAGAATCGATAAGTTTCATACCGTCTCTAAGCCATTGAATAGCAGCACCGGCAACGAAGATAGAACCCTCAAGGGCATAATTCACCTTGCCATCCAAGCCCCATGCAATGGTAGTAACCAAACCATTTTTTGAAAATACTGGTTTTTCTCCCGTATTCATAAGAAGGAAGCAACCTGTACCATAAGTGTTTTTGGCCTCACCTTCTGTAAAACAGGTCTGACCAAACAAAGCAGCCTGCTGATCACCTGCCGCTCCAGCAATAGGAATCTCGGCGCCAAAGAAGCTGGCATCTGCCATACCGTAAACGCAGCTGGATGGCTTGGCCTCTGGAAGCATACTGCGTGGGATATCAAGTTCTCGCAAAATGTCATCATCCCACTCTAATGTGTTGATATTGAAAAGCATGGTACGAGATGCATTGGAATAATCTGTCACATGGACTGCACCCTTGGAAAGCTTCCAAATCAGCCAGGTCTCAACTGTTCCAAACAAAAGATCTCCAGCCTCTGCTCGCTCTCTTGCTCCCTCTACATTTTCCAAAATCCAGTGAATCTTGGTGGCAGAAAAATAAGCATCGATCATGAGTCCTGTCTTGGAACGAATAGATTCCTCCAAGCCTCTGGCCTTTAATTCGTCTGCATACTCAGATGTACGACGGCACTGCCAAACGATGGCATGATAAACAGGCTCCCCAGTGTGTTTATCCCATACGATGACAGTCTCACGCTGATTGGTAATACCGATTCCAGCAATATCCTCAGCTGTAGCTCCAATTTTAGACATAGCCTCGACAGCCACACCCAACTGGGTGGACCAAATCTCGTTGGCATCATGTTCTACCCAACCTGGATTTGGAAAAATCTGACGAAACTCCTTTTGAGCCATACTGCAGATATTCCCCTCATGATCAAAAAGGATGCAACGGTTGCTCGTGGTTCCGGCATCCAAAGCCATAATATATTTTGGCATAGTAAAAACCCCCTTTATTTTTTACAAATTACCCCTTAATTATATGAAAATCCTTGGCCATTTTCAACAAAAGAGCCAAGGATTTTCTAAATTTACACACGTCTAAAAAAGTGTCAAATATTTATGCAAGACGAATCATCTGAATCACATTTCCAAGTGCAGCTGCCTTAGTCTCATAATCAGATTCCTTCATTGGTTCTGTAACAAAACCGATCTCATCAATCAGGCCAATGTCAACTTTTTCGATTTGGCCGAATGCATTCTCGATTTCTGCTTCTGAAGCAGCAGTACGGACAAAGAAGCGATTGATTTGTTCACTGGCATCTGCCAAAACCAATTTTTCTTTTTCCCACTCGAGGTAAATATTTTTGTCGATATGTTTTGCAATGGCAACCATATCTCCTACAACTGCACTTGCAGTAGGAAGTTTGCCGGCACCACTTCCGTAAAACATACCATCGCCGAGCATATTACCATGAACAAAGATTGCATTGAAAACATCATTTACGTTGTAAAGTGGATGCTCTTTTGAAAGCAAGAATGGTGCGACTCTGGCAACATAGCTGTCTTTCTGAGCCTTGCTGGTTGCAAGAAGCTTGATAGCTCTGCCCATCTTGTTGGCATACTTAATATCTGTTGCAGAGATATGTGAAATACCCTCTGTTGGGATATCCTGATAATCTACCTGACGGCCGCAAACCAAAGATGTCAAAATGGCAATCTTACGGCATGCATCATGTCCCTCGATATCAGCTGTTGGATCTTTTTCCGCGTAGCCCTTTGCCTGAGCATCTGCAAGAACATCGTCAAACTCAGATCCATCCTGAGTCATTTTGGTCATCATATAATTGGTGGTACCATTGACAATACCTGTAATCTCCTCGATAACATCACCTGTAAGGCAAGATGTAAGTGGACGAATAATAGGAATACCGCCTCCTACAGATGCTTCAAACAGGAAATTCACCTTGTTATTTCTGGCAATTTCAATAAGTTCTGCACCCTTGTCTGCCACCAATGCCTTGTTGGATGTTGTGACATGTTTGCCAGCCTCAAGCATAGTCTTAACAAAGGTATAAGCTGGCTCTACACCGCCCATGGTCTCAACAACGATGGCAACTTCTGGATCCTCTGCAATGGTTTTATAATCATGCACGATTTTATCTGCAATAGGGTCTCCTTCGAAATCTCTCAAATCAAGAACGTATTTGAGTTCTAACTCCTGACCACAGCGTTTTGCTATAACTTCTTTGTTTACTTCTAGTACTTCTGCTACTCCGGAACCAATAGTTCCGTATCCCATGATTGCTACTTTCATTTGTTTTACTCCCTAGCTAAAATTTTTACGTAATGGATTCCCTGTGTTTTTTCCATGACTTCTACCATCTCGGAAACATCTCCCGTATCTGGCAGCACATCCATACTAAGTGTCAATGATGCAATTCCATTGACCGGAATACTCTGATGGATAGTAAGAATGTTCCCATGGAATCTGGCCACAATCTGTAAAATCTCGGACAAAATTCCCGGTTCATCATCTAACTGAACCACCATGGTGATGGTCTTGCCTTTTACATTGTCATGGAAGGGAAAAATATCATCCTTATACTTGTAAAAAGAACTGCGGCTAATTCCAACCCGCTCCGTGGCTTCCTGCACAGAAAGGCATCGGCCAGCTTCTATCAAGCGCTTGGCTTCTACCACCTTGCGAAGCACCTCTGGAACAGCCTTTTCCTTTAACACAAAATAGGTAGTCTTTTCTGACATATCTC
>CAVIOJ010000209.1:7311-16021 GCA_963644225.1 Lachnospiraceae bacterium
TAACATACTAAGACTACCTAATCAACTGTAAAATCTACCTATTTTATAAGATTTTTATTCGATTTTTTAAGAATCCTGTGCACCGCGATCTGGACAACCAAGCGATAACCACTTGAGATAGGCATTCATAAACGGAGTGATGGCTCCATCCAATACTGCCTGAGCATTGCCAGTCTCCTCACCGGTACGCAAATCCTTGACCATGGTGTAAGGCTGCAATACATAAGACCGAATCTGGTTGCCCCAGCCGATCTCTGTCACTTCTCCACGAATTCCCTGAGCCGCTTTGGCCTGTTCCTCTTTTTGTAAAAGATAGAGTTTGGCTTTTAACATCTGCATAGCCTTGTCTTTGTTCATATGCTGGGAACGCTCATTTTGACACTGTACCACAATCCCTGTAGGGAAATGGGTAATACGAATAGCTGAAGAAGTCTTGTTGATATGCTGTCCTCCCGCTCCACTCGAACGATAGGTATCGATACGGATATCCTCATCATTGATTTCTATTTCGATATTGTCATCGAGTTCCGGCATCACATCGCAACTTGCAAAAGAAGTCTGACGCTTGCCCGCTGCATTGAATGGGGAAATACGAACCAATCGATGCACACCTTTTTCAGACTTGAGATAACCATAGGCATTCTCGCCATTTACCTGGAAGGTAACAGACTTGATGCCGGCTTCATCTCCATCTAAATAGTCAATAACCTCGATTTCAAAACCGCGGCTGGTAGCCCATCTCGTATACATACGATAAAGCATTGAAACCCAGTCACAGCTCTCCGTGCCGCCTGCACCGGCATGTAATGTGACGATGGCGTTGCGGTCATCATATTCGTCAGACAAGAGAGTCTTCATGCGAAGATCCTCGAAAGCCTCGGCAAATTCAGCCAAGAGCTCTTCTATCTCCGGCAAAAGATCCGGATCATTTTCCTCGTAACCTAAAGTAATGTAAGTCTCGATCTCATCGTATAATTCCTCGAGATGAGAAAATACTCCCACATCATCCTTTAGGCTTTTTAATTGTTTCATTTTGGCAGTGGACTCTGCTGCATCATTCCAAAAGTCCGGTGCCTCCATCTCTTTTTCTAATTCTTCGATACGCTTTGACTTATTAGCTAAGTCAAAGTGAATCCCTCACTTCCTGTAGTGGAGATTCGTACGCTTGCAGCTGTTGTTTGTATGCGTCAAGTTCTACCACAGAATTCACCTCTTTCATTTATAAATTTTAGAATATATACCTGGTTTTCAATGAAGTCTCATTTATTTAGACTTCGTCAATACCTCAATCGCTTTTTGAATTTGGTTGTCAAGGCTTTCATCATAGGAATCGCCTTCTTCGCCAAGGAACTCATACTCCAATTCTACATCCGGCTTGATTCCTGTTCCATGGATGCACTCGCCACTTGGAGTGTAATATGTGGCTGTAGTGATTTTAACAGCACTTCCATCGGATAAAGGAATGGTGGATTGCACAACACCCTTGCCATAAGTAGTGGTACCAATAAGTGTGCCCGCCTCGAAATCACGAATCGCTCCGGCAAAAATCTCAGAAGCACTGGCTGAATTCTCGGAAGTCAAAACCACCATAGGCATATCAAGGTAAGTCTCGGCATCAGAAGTATAATCTGTACGATTTCCAGACTTGTCCTCGGTATAAACAACAGTACCTTCTGGCAGGATATAATCTAACATTTCAACGACGCTGTCTAGCACTCCGCCAGGATTATAACGGACATCAAAAATCACGCTGGTCATTCCCTGCTCTTGCAAAGATGTAATAGCATTTTTGAACTGATCCGGTGTATTTTCTGCAAAGGATGAAATGTAAATGTAGCCCACTTCATCGCTTACCATCTTGTAGTCTACGGTCTTTTCGTTTATCTTGCCTCGCACCACATCAATGGTATTTTGCTGGCCGTCTCTTTCATAGGTAATGGAAACTGTCGTTCCCTCTTCACCGCGAACAGCTTCTGCAAAAGTCGAAACATCCACATCCGCTCCAAGCACATCATCTGCGGAGATTAAAATATCTCCCTCTAAAAGACCTGCCTTTTCAGCCGGAGAATCCTCCACAATGCCGCGGGCAACAATCTGACCGGTGGACTCATCCTTGGTAATAGTAACACCTATTCCATAGAAGGAACCTGAGACAGATTCCTGGATGGTTTCAAACTCTTCCGCCGTATAATAGGTAGAATATTTGTCTTCAAGGCTGTCCAAAACACCCTTGTAAATGCCCTCAGCTATATTTTTTTCATCGACATCCTGATAGAAATAATTCTCCATCAAGGTAATGATGTAAGTGAGTTTTGAAGCACTAAGCCCCGTCTTTTCCATAAAGGAGCCAAACAGAACTTTTACAAGGATAAGTGCCACAAGGCAAATCACGGCCAAGGTGGCAAGAACACCGATAAAAATACCTCGGCCAAAAGTTTTTTTTGATTTTTTCGTAACTCTGATTTCTTCTTCTAAATCTCCCCTAGAATCTAAATCTGACATGTCATACCTCTTTTGTAATAAAAATTCCAGGTTCTTATACCTTTAGATGCTTGCGCAAAGTCATGCGGCTGCCAATGTATCCTATACCAACACCAAGTATCAGAGCTATCGGCACAAGTACCACAAACACATCCTTTACTGGGAGGAACTGCATCATATCCCCGATAAAAGTAAAGCGATCAGCAATGTAAGAAACTATGCCCTGATACAGGAAAAATAAAAGTGTCAAAGGAATCGCCGAACCAATCAGTCCGATAAAGACACCCTCTACCACAAATGGAGCACGTACGAAATTGTCCTTGGCTCCAATCAGCTTCATAATAGCAATCTCTTCACGGCGTACAGAAATAGCGACCGTGATGGTGTTGTTGATAAGAAAGACTGCAACAGCAATCAAAATAATGATAACGCCAATAAAAATGTAGGCAATCAGGCTATTAAAGTCAGACAATGTCTGGGCTGCTAACTCTGATGCACTAACTTTTCTAACGCCATCTAATCCTTCCAAAAAACTAACCAGGGTAGATTGCATGGAAACATCATTGAGATAAATCTCATAACGGGCAGAATTGGCAAGAGGATTGTCATCAGCAAATCCTTCCGCTGCCGACTCATTACCAGCGAAATACTCGTCCTTGAAATTGGCCCATGCTTCTTCCGCAGAGACAAAGTCAACTTTTGATACTTCAGCACGTTTTTTTATCTCATCTCCAATGGTATCTATCCCCTCCTGAGAGATTCCCTCATCAAAATAAACAATGACTGCAACACCCTCCTCGGCCGTATGTACCATAGAGGTAAAATTCACACCGATAGAGTAGAAAACGCCAAAGAGAAAAATGCAGGCCGACATGGTAGCAATAGATGCCAAACTAAATAATTTGTTACGCCAAATGTTTTTGAGGCCCTGACCCATGTTATACCAAAATGTACTAAATTTCACTGGTCTCACCCCACTTTCCGTCGCTTTCAATCACGCCTTTTTTAATTGTAATCACGCGCTTGTTCATCTTGCGAACAATCTCGCTGTTGTGGGTAACGACCACGACCGTGGTTCCTTTTTCATTGATCTCCTCGAGGAGTCGCATAATCTCCCACGCATTGGCATTGTCAAGGTTTCCAGTAGGCTCATCAGCCAGCAAAATCTTTGGCTCGTTGACAAGGGCTCTGGCGATAGCAACACGCTGCTGCTCTCCACCGGACAACTGCTTTGGAAGTGAACGGTATTTTGGTGCCAATCCAACCACTGACAAAGCCATAGGCACTTTATTTTTAATCTCTTTTTTGGATGCCTCCACAACTTTCATGGCAAAGGCAACATTTTCATAGATGTTTCGATCCTGAAGAAGTCTAAAGTTTTGAAAAACAACTCCTATATTTCTACGATAAAAAGGAATCTTTTTGTGGGAGATACGAGAAAGAGGCTGTTCGTTTACATAAATCTCACCCTCGGTCGGCTCTAGTTCCTTGAGCAAAAGCTTGATCAAGGTAGACTTACCAGAACCACTTTTTCCCATAATAAAGACAAATTCACCGTCTTCAATTTCGATATTTACGTCGTTTAATGCTGGCACGCCACTTTGGTATGCCTTACTTACATGTTCTAGTCTAATCATTGTTCTTTCCTATAAGTAATGTTAAAAATCTTGGTTCTCCATATACTTCATGTATTTCACAACCATCAGGGCAATCTTGAATGTAATGGCATCTTCAAAAACACGAAGATCCAAGCCAGTGCTCTTTTGCAGCTTGTCCAGGCGATATACAAGAGTATTTCTATGGATATAAAGCTGTCTTGAAGTCTCAGAGACATTGAGGCTGTTTTCAAAGAACTTGTTGATGGTGGAAAGTGTCTCCTCGTCAAAGTCGTCCAAATCCTTGCCATCGAAAATTTCCTTGATAAACATCTTGCAAAGTGGAATCGGAAGCTGATAAATCAGACGTCCAATACCAAGAGCTGCATAAGCAATCACCTTCTTGTCCTCAAAGAAAATCTTGCCTACATCAAGGGCCATGCCGGCTTCCTTGTAGGAACGGGAAACTTCCTTGATTTCATTTACGATGGTACCGTATGATACACGCACATCCTCATCTTTGTCCTTTAGGGTATCAATAATCACAGACGCAGTCTTTTTGATATCCTCGTATGACTCCTGGTCAGAAAGTTCCTTGACCACCACGATATTGCGCTCATCAACCGCTGTCACAAAGTCTTTGGTCTTGGTGCCAAAAAGGCTGCGAACCCGATCGATGGCATCACCATCTTTGTGGCTCTTGGTCTCAACAATCATAACCACACGTCTGGCTGTAATGTCCACGTGAAGTTTCTTGGATCTGTTGTAGATATCAACCAGCAAAAGGTTGTCCAACAACAAATTCTTGATGAAGTTGTCCTTGTCAAATCTTTCCTTGTAGGCAACCAAAAGTTCCTGGACCTGGAAGGTGGCAATCTTGCCTACTAAAAGAGTCTCCTCTTCATCTAATCCCTTTGCAATAATGATAAACTCCAGATGTTGTTCATCAAAAACCTTGAAAAACTGACATCCTGAAGCCACCTGACTCTCTGCCTCTGACAAAGCAAAAGTCACAGCAGATTCTTTATATTGGGTTGGATTCATAATCGTCGATGCAAGCACACTACCCTCGCTGTCTACAATTGCAAAGTCAACCTTTGTAATCTGGTGTAGACCATCAATGGTATTTTGCAGCGTTTGATTGGAAATCATATCCCTACCTCCCTCATCTATGCAATATATACAATTTCGTCGCACAGTTTTATTATGTTTTTCACATATACAGATGCTATTTTAATATAATTTGCCATAAAAGAAAAGAGGAATCCGGCAGTTTTTTATGCAAAATCCCCTCTGCAATGATATTTGAGAAAATAATCTGTCAATTAAGCAATTATTTCCCATATTTTTTCAATTTCATTGTCAATGTTTTTGTAAAAAATGCGTGTTTTTTGTGATAGGTCAACAAAACCTTTGTTCTTTTTTCATTTGTCGAAAAGTCGGTTTTTATCCACATTTTTGTGGATAATGTGAATAGTTTCGTGTATAAGTTAATTTTCCGCCATTTTGGGTCACATTTTTTGTGGATAACTTTTATCTCCACTTTTCTTCCTGATGCAAGAGTTTTTTCGAAAAATATCATTTTTGTGCAAGTATCCCAAACTTCACTTTTTCATTGACAAAACAATTGTCAGAAAACTCTATACTGTCGAAAAAAATCCCCAGACCAAAAGGCCTGGGGAAAAGTGCTTATTAAGATTAGTAGATACGGCGAACTGCCAAGATTGGACTGTAGTTAACATTGGTATATGTAATACCAGCGTTAGAGTTCAATGCGTTGACAATAGTTCCGCTACCAGTGTAAATACCAACATGTCCACTGTAGCAAACGATATCGCCGGCCTGCATAGAATTTACATCTACACCATATCCAACGCTACGCATAGCGCTTGAAGAGTGTGGAAGGCTAACACCAAATGCGGAATATACACTCATAACAAATCCGGAACAGTCAGTACCGCTTGTAAGAGAAGATCCACCATATACATATGGATTGCCGACAAACTGAGAAGCATAGCTTACAACTGCCGATCCGCCGGATCCACTAGCTGCTGCATAAGAAGATGAGCTGCCTGTGTAATAGCTTCCTGAAGACTTTCTAGATGCTGCCGCTGCAGCTGCTGCTGCCTTACGCTCAGCCTCTTCTTTTTTCAATCTGGCCTCTTCTTCTTCTTTGGACTCTGCAGTCACATAATCTGTAGAAAGAGTAACAAACTCTGTAGATACATATCCTTCATATTCAAGAAGAGAAACCTTGACCCAACCGGATGATGCTTGCGATTCATCAACAACAACCAAGTCGTCTCCCTCTGGAACCATACCAAGAACTGATGACTCTGTAGTCGCTTCCTCTCGTACATATAAGGTCTGAGTAGTAACGGTAGCAAGGCGAGTTGAAACTGACTTTGCGAGCTCTTCGTCTCCTACTACAACAAATTCACTTTTTACATATCCAGTACAGTTACCAGATGTAATCTGGTACCAATCGCCCTCTGTAGCAAGTACAGTAGCTGCAGACTTGTCATATAACTTTCCTACAACTTCGCCTTCCTCACTGGCAGTAGAACGGATATTTACATAGTTGTCAACCTGGGCAATTGCCACATCTGCGTATTCTGACTGAGCCTCAGCAACGGTTGTTGTGGTATTGTCTGCCACCTGGCTGGAATTGGCAGCTGCAGATGCATCTGCAAGTATATTGGCCATGGTAAGTGAAACACCGGCCAAAGTAGAATAAGAACTAGATGCGACTGTGGTAGTATCAGTAGATGACATGCCGACAACGCCTGCTACAGGAGCTGCTACTGTGGTGATAGAAATAGCACCAATGGTAAGGCATGCTGCAATCGCATATGGAATGTTCTTTTTATTGTTTAACATAGAAACCTCCCTATTAGGTTTTGTTACAAAATTGTTACATCACTTTTGCAATTATAACAAAGGATTTCTGGCCTGTCAAGGCGACTTTCTTACGAAATTGTGACATTATTGTGTTCGCATGATTCGCTCAGCAGAGGTAATAGCATTTGCCCCATCTGCGCAGGCTGTAATCACTTGTCGAAGTTGTTTTGTTCTGCAGTCTCCAGCAGCAAAAATTCCCGGAATGGAAGTACATCCATCTTCTCCTGCCACGATATAACCGTTGGCATCTAAGTCCGGAAGTCCGGCTATATCTTTTGTATTTGGCAAAATACCAACTGCAATAAAGACTCCGGACACCAAAAGTTCCTCTGTCTTGTCCGTCTTCTTATTATATAGGAGGACTTTTTCTACCATGTCCTCGCCGACGATCTCTTTAACTTCGCTATCCATAAGGCATGTAATATTGTCAGTGGCAAACACCTGTTGCTGTAAGACCTTGGCCCCTCTAAACTCATCTCTTCTGTGCACAAGATAAACGTGGTTGCATCCTCGAGCTAAAAAGAGGGCATCTTCTAATGCCACATCTCCTCCTCCTACTACAAGGACATCCCTATTTTTAAAGAAGGCACCATCGCAAGTCGCACAGTAGGAAACACCCATACCGCACAAATCTGCCTCTCCAGGAGCGCCCAGGCTTCTATGCCCAGCTCCCATGGCAAGAATAACGGTCTTGGCTTCGTACTGTCCCTGATTGGTAAGAAGAACCTTGTGATCCACCTTATCTACAATCTCAAAAACATTGGCTGTGACAAATTCTGCTCCCAGCTTGTCCGCATGGTCACGAAGCTTTTGTCCCAATTCCATTCCAGAGACACCTGGAAGTCCAGGATAATTGTCCACCTCATAAGTATTTATAATCTGGCCGCCACTGATTGGCATTTTTTCAATAACAAGTGTAGAAAGGGCCGCTCTTTTTCCATAAATTGCTGCGGCCAGTCCGGCTGGACCGCTTCCTATAATGATTACGTCGTACATATTTTCTCCTATGTCTTGTAAAATGTTGATTTCTGTGCCATACTACAGGTACGCGAAAGGAGGCTCTTATGAATATTGCATCCATAACAAGTCCATCTATTCCGGATTCTGGACGCATGCAACAAGTTGGGATTGCCATGTTGTCAAAACAAATCGACACAGCAGAATCTACCGGTGCGAATCTGGTCGCATCACTAAATGCACTTCCAGCTCCATCTGTAGCATCCATGACCGGCGTTGGACAAAACATCGACTTGCAGGCATAACCTGCAAGTCGTTTTTTTATCATACGAATTACTAAACTTTTATTTTAAGGCAATAGCCTCGATTTCCAACATAACATCCTTTGGAAGACGAGCTACTTCTACACAGCTGCGGCTAGGAAATGGTTCTGCAAAATATTTTGCGTAAACTTCATTGATAGCTGCAAAATCGTTCATCTCCTTGATAAAGACTGTAGTCTTAATAACCTTTGTCATATCACTGCCAGCTGCCTCAAGCAAATTTTTGATGTTGGTAAATGCCTGCTCGGCCTGGGCAACAGATCCTTCTGGAATAGCCCCTGTTGCTGGATCTACTGGAATCACACCTGAAGTATAAACCATGCCATTTACCTCAATCGCCTGAGAATATGGTCCAATTGCTGCTGGTGCCTTGTCTGTTGAGATTACTTTTTTCATTTTAAAATCCTCCTATTATAAAATTTATTATTAACTATTTTTTCGAATCTTGCCATC
>CAVIOJ010000210.1:0-11280 GCA_963644225.1 Lachnospiraceae bacterium
TTTCTCGGGGATTTGGTTTTGGCTGCAGGATATAAATGAGAACCTCGCCACAAGAAAACTTTGTGGCGAGGCATTTGAGCAGCAGCATTTTCCATCAGCATTCCTTCGTTAATATTCAGTTTATCAAACAGGATGGCGCCAAAGATGATTGAGAATGCCTGAAGATAATTAGTAAAGACTAAAAACAATAAAGTATGGCGCCAAAGATGATTTCACGGAGATGGACGAGGCCAGAACAAAGCAGGCATGCAGGCTGGTGCAGAAGTTTGCCGATGCCAAATGGCCAAAAGACTATCATCCTTATATCCACTTTTCAAGGGCTGCCTTTGCGGAATCCACATGGCTTCCGTGAATGGCAAGCCCTTTTTCTACGATTGCATTCGGAGCACAGCTTTTGATATCGCTCTCTGTACCGGAAAGACCACTGCCTTCATGAGTGCAGAAGGGATGTATCTTCCTGCCATTAAAATCAAGACTCTCTAAGAAAGTATAAACAGCCATGGGCATGGTGCCGCAGTAGTTCGGGTAACCAAGATAGATTTCATCATACTTTTCAAAGTTCTCAGGCAGGGAAACAAGCTTCGGTCTTGCATTTTCCTGCTTATCTTTTCGTGCTTCTTCTACACATTTTCTGTAATCAGCAGAGTAAGGAACTTTCTGCTCAATCTTAAACAGGTCTGCACCTGCCAGTTCAGCAATCATCTTTGCCGCTTTTTCTGTATTTCCAATCTCGATACGTTTAATAGATCCGCCAAAGTAATTCTCATCAGCTCTAGAATAAAAAGCCACCAATTTTGCCATGAATTTCATCTCCTTTATAATTTTTTATCGTATCATTTATAATTTTTTCTGTCGTATCCTTTATAATTTCTTTATCGTATCATTTATGATTTTCTTATCGTATCCGTTATAACTTTTTCTATTTTAAGCATAACACCTAAACCTCACTTCAAGTCAAGAACAATGTGTATTTTTGGATGTATTTTTTCGGCTCTTCACATTTTTCTCGGAAAAAAATTCCACAACAAATTGACACTGTCTCTAAAAAGATTCAGGTTGAAATTACAATTTAGGTATGCTAAAATCCCGATGAATAACTCATGAATAGTGCATGTTTTATGATTTGTGGAGTGGGAATGCTCTATGAATCTTTTTATGTGGAAAGGATCGAGGAAATGGGAAAAAATAGTAGAAAAAAGTATTTTTACAAGTGTTTTTACATAATACTGATATTTACGCTGATATTTACGCTGATGTTTTCAGCGAATGGAATCACCGTGCTGGCGGATGAGGTGACAAGTGTCGACTCTGATAGCAGTGATGATTATGGCAGCGCATATGATACTGCAATACAAACAACCGCTAAACACAAAGTCTCACTATCCACAAATATGGGATATTGGGGCAATACAGGTGAGTATTCCGAAGAACTTAGAACCATGTATGTAGGTGACAATGAAAAACTCGGACAACTACCAAGCGTATGGAGAACATATTGTGAATTTACTGGATGGAACACAAAATATGATGGAACAGGTACTACTGTCACTGAAGATACCATCATCTCAGAATTGACCCAAACCGACATAACATTATATGCACAATGGAAACAAGCATATATCAGTTCTACTGTTACATTCGATGCAAATGGTGGAACCTGTGATACTAAGTCCATAACAGTTTTGACAAACAGCATGTTTGGTGGCATGCAATACACTGAAAGCTTTGAGGATAAAATCATCAATAGTATTCCGGAAGCATCAAAAACTGGTCTAAGATTTGTTGGTTGGTTTGACGAAGAAGGAAACAAACTGGAAGAAAAAACCCAAATCACACATGATGTAACGTACACTGCAAAGTATATTGACCTAACAGATAATACTTGCGTAGTAGCGTTTGTAGCAAAATATAACCAAGGCCCTATTACATATGTAGTCGAAAAAAATACTAGACTTGGTAAGGTTCCGTCCGCACCGTCTCGTGATGGATATACATTCAAAGGCTGGTATACGTCATATGTTGACAGTACAGCAACACGTATCGATGCAAATACTGTTATCAATAGTGACATGACTGTGTATGCACAATGGACACCAAATTCAAAGATCAAGGAATCAGTTGTGCAGAATGAAAACTATTCAAGACAAATCACAGAATCTGATTATAAAGCCTTGATTGATGCAGACTATGTAAGAGATATGTATGAGGCATACTTAGACGAACATGATGTATATTACATACCAAGTGATGAGGACGGATATTATCAGCCAAACACTGATGAAGCCATCATTGACTATTTCTACAAAAATATGATGTTCAATGGATTCAGACCATCAAGCTGGTTTGACCCTGACTATTATTATGATTACGTCAGAGCAAGATACAATACAAAATTAGGCTCATATAAAGATATATACAATTTCTACATCGGAGGGAACTTGTTTGCCCCAACAAATAGTTATTGTATGCATCAAACTAATACCAGCTATGATGACTCATATGTTGCTATTGAACACAGCGAAGCATATGACGATTATACCGAGAAATTTATTGATACAAAAATTAATTGTTCTTGTGGTGTACTGTTTGACAACATCGATGAATGGTCATGGCACAATATGGACGCTATCAATGGTAATAAGCACTCATGGGGACCAGCAAATATTTACGAAAAAGTTTTTGCCAGTGAAGAAGACCATGCACATGTCGACAAAAATGTCGTCATATACTGTGGCAGCAGTGGTGAACAAGTATCTACACAAAACATTACCCGTGTATACTTAGAAGCAGAAACGAAAATGGCGGATAAATTCTGGGATGTTAAAAGAGGAAGCTGGTATTTCGATAACGTGTCAAAGATCGTGGATATGGGAATAATGTCCGGATATAGCAGCATAAGCTTTGGACCAAACGATCAGGTAAAGAGAGCACAGTTTGCTGTCATCCTCTGCAACTGGCAAGGAAAGAAGCATGTGGATGCTGAAAACAAATTCTCGGATGTGGTTTCCGGAAGCTGGTATTACGACTGCGTAACATGGGCATCCTCAATGAAATATATAAATGGATACAGTAATGGAAAATTTGGCGTTAATGATCCTTTGACAAGAGAGCAGATGGCGGTTATTTTTAAGAATTATGCAGCTAAGAACGGATATGATGTTTCTGAAAGAGCAGACCTTAGCGGGTATTCTGACGGAAACGATGTATCAAATTATGCAAAGGAAAGTGTTCAGTGGGCGGTAAGTAAGGGCCTTCTTGGGCAATCTAGCAAACTGAGAGCTAAATCGACATGTACAAGAGCGGAAGCTGCGACTATTTTATTAAGATTTATGGACAAATTAAATTCATAATAGTGCTAACTGCCAGGGGCTGGTTCTGCAGGCAGAATAAATTCCCTCTTCACATTTCCCTCGGGGATTTCTAGAAAACACCTTCGGAAATTTTTCGTGATTTTGAATTCGCAATTCTGAATTTGAGATTTTGAGTTCGCGATTCTGATTTCGTGATTCCGAAGGTGATTTTTTATTTTTTTGTTAATGAATAAATATTCTCAGAAGTCGGCAGCCCATCGCATAGAATGATATGTTATAATGAATGTGTTAGATATGTCTAACTACAAAACGATGAAAGGAGGACGAAGCAATGCTGGCTTTTGTTATCGAGGTGGCGATTCTTTGTATTTTATTTACCATCAGCTGTATAGGTCTGACAGACAAAATGATGAAGAACTTAGAACGTGCAAAATTGGATTATCCGGAGGCTATTGTTCAGAGATTGATTGATCAGGGAAGGGTTTCAGGAGATCGGCCGCCTACACTTGTGCAGAGAGTCAAGAAAAAATGGCCAATCATGATTGTCTTGGGTATTCTCATTGGTCTGATCGTGCGTTACATAAATGGTTGTACCACTTTTGTTTCCGGCTTTTGTGTGTCTTATCTGATCTGGATTATTGTTGACTGGTATGATGCTTTCATTCTCGATTGTGGGTGGTTCTGCCATTCCAAGAAATGTATCATTCCAGGCACAGAGGATCTTACAGATGCCTATCATGATTACATGTTTCATATCAAGGGCTCTGCTGTAGGAATGCTGATCGGTTTGCCGTGCTGCCTTATCGCAGGTGTGGTGGCAATGATATAATGGAGGTCATTCATGTCAGTTAAATCGGACAATACCAGAGAGAATATTTTAAGCACAGCAAAAAAGCATTTTTCAAGTGAAAAAAATTTTAAAATTCTTGTGCTTGGAGCGGGAGTGCTGGGCGGCAATCTCGCAATGAATCTGTTTCGTGCAGGAAAAGATGTCACACTGCTAGCTCGGGGTGATTGGGGCAGATATATTGAAGAAAACGGTCTTACAATCAGATATCAGTATTCGTTTAAAAAGAGAAATGCAAAAATTCCAGTAATTAAGACACTGGAGGCGCATGATTTTTTCGATGTAATATTCGTAACGGTGCAATTTATACAGCTTAGTTCTGTAATTCAGCTGCTGAGAGAAAATTGCTCCCAAAACATTGTATTTGTCGGCAATAATACGAGGGCAGAGCAATGTGCCGCTGCACTTCCGGAGAAAAATGTGATGTTCGCATTTGCCAGCTCTGCGGGACACAGGGATAAAACATATATTTCCTCCATTGATATGAAAAAAATCACAATCGGACAGCTGAAGGACGCAATCACAATCGGACAGCTGAAGGACGCAAGCACCAACGGTCAGCTGAAGGACGCAAGCACCAACGGACAGCTGAAGGACGCAAGCACCAACGGGCAGCTGAATGATGCAAGCACAAACGGGCAGCTGATTAAGGAGGTATTTGCAGGCACTCCTTACCGAATTGTGTATGAACCGAACATGAATGATTATCTTCTGTCCCATGCAGCTTTTGTCGTTCCGTGTGCTTTTGCATGCTATTACACAAATGGCAGCTTAAAGAAGATTGGCAGAAACAAGGAATATATCAATCGAATCATTCGTGCAAATATAGAGGGATATTCGGCACTTGAAAAGGCAGGACATGAGATTCTTCCTGATGACGTGGATTTCCGCTCGGAGAGATACTATAAAATCTGTTACAGGCTGTATAAGCTGATGTGCGTGACATCGCTTGGAAAAATCTGCGCGTCTGATCACGCTATGAATGCAGTTGAGGAGATGTCTGCACTGAATGAGGATCTGAAAGTGATTTTCAAACAGGCAGGTGCGTCCTTTGAAGAATGGCTGAGGCTTGAAGCTGAGGCAAAGTATCTGTCACTCTGCTAAACGAGTCTGGAGGCGGATACTTTTCGCAGTCATTTTTTTGTCAGTGGACAACTGCTTGTTGCTCTATATTCACGTTTCATAGCATCGATGGATACCACCCATTGTTTGCCAAACTTACAGACATCCACACCGTTTACTAACTTTCCATAGGAAACAGCTTTCCGCAGGGTGCTTTCATTTAATCCCCACAACTGTGTGGCATTGCTGAATGACATTAGTCCATCAAGCTGAATATGTCATGAATTCTTGGATTGTTGCTGGTATGTTGGCTTCTTCGGCAATTACTACAAGTATGGGTGCATATGCTGTAATGGTTTCTGATAGAGAAAATAAATGCATTAAAGATTTTTATTCTTCCCCTTTAAAAAGAAGTAGTGTTGCAGCAGGCTATATGTGTACCGGACTAATTATTAGTATCATACTCGGTACATTAATCGGTTTCCTGGTAGGAGCTTATATATGCATTGACGACCTTCCGGAAGGCGTTCAATGGGTAATTAAGTGTTTGCCTTGTGCCCATGCTGCAGTATTGTTTAGACAACTTCTTATGGCTGATGGTATGGCTGCAGGTTTTGCCAATCTGCCTGATACGGCACTGACTGGATTCCAAAGTAAAGTTGGTGTAACCTTTGAATATAGTGATTGGAATCCTGAAGTATGGTTCCAAGTTTTGGTATTGATCGGAACGGGAATTGTCTTCTATTTATTGGCTATAATTTACATGCCACGAAAAGCTGAAAAGTATTAATCTAGGCGCTTTGTCTTGTGCAGATGGGCGAAATCTTGTATACTAAAAAAAATAGCATGGCGAGAGGGAGGGCTTGGCAATGACAAAGAACCGCACAACAACGCCTTCTGTACTGCTTTGCTTTGCGCTGCTTTGCTTTGCGCTGCACTGCTTTGCTTTGCTTTGCGCTGCTTTGCTTTGCGCTGCACTGCTCTGCTTTGCTCTGTACTGCACTGCGGGAGCATAGACCCGCTCGCTTGCCGTGTAAAGCGTTATTTGAGTATTGTATCCGTTGACCGTTGATGGACGCATTGCGTTCTGTCGGTCTTTTTTATTATGGATTGGAGGCTTGATTATGAAAAAAAGATTGCTTAGCATTCTACTTAGCTTTGTGATGGTCGCATCATTACTTCCGGTGACGGCGATAGCGGCTGATAGCGCTTCGTCAGCGCCCGTCATGATGGAATTTCCGCTAAACCAATCCCACCAGGTGTACTCTGTGGGAAGATACAGCAACTGGGCCGGTGTTTCCAGCGCCTCGCAGTTTATCGACGAGCAGGGCCGTTTCTGCTTTGCCACGGAGAAAGACGGCTTGGTCACGGTTTCCCGCACCGAGCACGGCAAAGTTGTAGACAAGGTATCCATTTCCAACCCCTATGACAGCTTTGGCGGTGCAGTTTGCGACAGCAGCGGATACCTCTATCTGGTCTGGGGCGATAACAATGAAGGCGATGACGTCACTCAGAATACCATTTACGTCTGCAAATACACATCTGATGGCAAGCTTGTCGACTCCGTCGGCGGCAACGGCAGCGAAGGCCTCGATTATTATTATGGACCGAATTTTTATACCAAAACGCCTTTTGAAGGGGGAAACTGCGACATTGCCATCAATGGCAATCAGCTGGTTGTGAACTATGCCAGAGAGATGTACAGCGGACACCAGAGCAACGGCATATTCACAGTCGATTTATCCGACATGACCGTCGCAACCGGAATCACCAACTACAACTCTCATTCATTCGACCAGCGTGTCACGCCCTACGGGGAAGATGGCTTTTTGCTGGAAAGCCTTGGCGACTGCTATCCCAGAGCCTTTGCAACAGCCGTCACCGATGCCTCTAAGTCACTTAGTCGTGTTAAATATGTAATGGAAACCTTCCATTTCTGGGTGGAAGAGGGCGCATATGGTCGTTGGGACATGTACCAGCTGAATACCACCCGCGCACGCCTCGGCAACATTCTCGAAACGTCCTCCGGTGCAGCACTAGTCGCTGCTTCTGCACGGTCGCTTTCCGAAAATGCAAAAAACGAGCCTTACGACGTATTCGTGCAGGTTTTCGACCCGACAGAAGACGCTTCCGACGCCAGCGCATATATTACCTCCGGCATACGCAGCGGCATTGCCGGCCGAAACGGCAATGAGAATGTTACCGATTATGGCGTTTCCTGGCTGACCAATTTGGCCGATACCGGAAAGCGTTTAAATGAGATTCAGGCAGTCTCCCTGGATTCGGACACCATCGCGGTGTTTTACGAACTATATCAGAACGGCAGCTTTGACTCCACCTGGTATCTTCTGCTGAACGGAGACGGCTCCGTCCGGCAAAAAGCCGTAAACATCGGCAAGGTTCGGCTAAATCAGGATGAAGATCCTGTCTATGCCCAGGGGGCAATCCAGTGGGTCTCTAATCGACCATATAGCATAGACAACACAGACACGGTATATCTCAACGCACTATTTCCAGCATCGGATTTTGAAACACCGGATGATGATTTTCTCAGCTGGACTGCAAACAGGCTGCAGGATGTTTCCGAGAGCGCTTACTATTTTGATGCTGTTGCCTGGGCACTGCGCAGCAGCGTAACCTCCGGCACAGACGATTCCCACTTCAGCCCGAACGCTCACTGCACCCGCGCACAAATTGTCACTTTCCTGTGGCGTGCTTCCGGATCACCTGTTGTAAACTACGCTATGAATCTGAGCGATGTTTCGGAAAATGCATATTATGCTGAGGCGGTTCGCTGGGCTCTGAGCGAGGGTATCACCTCCGGCACCACGAAGACTACCTTCAGCCCTAACGCCACCTGCACCAGAGCGCAGGCCGTGACCTTCCTCTACCGCGCCTCCGGCAGTCCTGCGGTCAGCGACAGCAGCACTGAGTTTGACGATGTGGCGCACAGCGCCTATTATGCCAATGCAGTCAAGTGGGCGGCAACCTCTGGTGTCACTGATGGCACAGGCCCAGACACCTTCAGTCCGGACAACGACTGCACCCGCGCCCAAATCGTGACCTTCCTGCACAGAGCGATGATCGAGTAAGCCAGTCTCCGACAGTAAAAGAAGTCGTCGTTTTGTGGTTCTTCACATTTTTCTCGGGGATTTCCAAAAATCACCTTCAGAATTTTTTCGCAATTCTGATTTAACTGAACTAAACCCCTTGTTTTACCAGGGGCGAATAAAATGCAGATGAAGGAAGTGAAAAAATGGGCTTTTTATTTGTAGCACTTGGCGGTGCCCTGGGAGCTATGGCTAGATATGCCATAAGCCTTATCCCGGTGAAGACGGGATTTCCGGTGCTGACCTTGATCACCAATATACTCGGAGCGATTCTGATAGGATTTATCGTTGGCATTGCAAGCAGTCATGAGGATGTTTCTAAAAATGCAATTTTATTTTTAAAGACAGGCGTGTGTGGAGGATTTACAACATTTTCCACATTTTCCCTGGAAGCATACAATCTCTTTGAGGGAAAACAGTATGCAATGGGCGGCATGTATGTAGTATTAAGCTGCCTGGGATGTATCTTGGGCGTGCTGTGCGGAAAAAAACTGGCAGCGATTATGAAGATATAGAGTTTGAAAAATTGTAAATGATGAAATCAACACAAACCGCAGCCGCTGTTGTTCAATTTTTTATTTTCCGAACATAAAATAAAAACCATCAGATAAAGGGAGAAAACAATGATGAACACAGATAAAATTTACGCAGAACAACTCGCAAATGAATATGCGCCAAAAGATACCTCAAAGGTAGTAGTGCTTCGTAAACTGGATGCAAAAGCAAAATTTCCGGCTACGGTTTTTACGTATACGTTTGGAATTATTGCAGCCTTGATTACCGATGTGGGGATGTGCCTTTCCATGAAGGTTATTGTAAATGGATCAACTGCCATGTTTGTTCTTGGTATTACTATAGGAATTGTGGGATTCATCTGCATGGGTGCAAATTATCCGGTCTATAAGAAATTACTGGCACATGGCAAGCAGAAATATGCATTTGAGATCATGGAACTTGCAAAAGAAATCAGTAGAGGTTAATGAAATATGAATGCAAGAAAAAGAACATTTATTATGCTGAACCTGATCCTGACATGTATTGCATCATCGTTTTTACAGACGGCACTTACGACAGCACTGCCGCCAATGATTCGGGATCTGCAAATATCGGTATCGGAAGGGCAGTGGCTTACAAGCGGATATTCTCTAGCAATGGGAATCATGATGCCGCTTACAGCATTTCTGATCACAAGATGCCCGACGAAGAAGCTGTACGAGAGCGCAATCGGGATATTTCTTATAGGACTTGTTGTATGTATATTTGCAGCGAACTTCCCTGTGATGATGATAGGACGTGTATTGCAGGCATGCAGTAATGGAATTACGTCATCGATGGCACAGGTTGTGCTTCTTACGATCTATCCGCCTGAAAAACGGGGAATAGTGATGGGATGGTACGGATTGTCTGTGGGCGCAGCACCGGTTATTGCCCCGACGATCGCAGGAGTGCTGGTTGATACGCTTGGATGGCGCATGATTTTCATGATTGCTTTTGTAGTTTTGATGCTGTCATTTATTATGGCGATTACATCATTTGACGATGTGCTGGATACATATGTGAAAAAGTTCGATATATGTTCTTTTGTGTTGAGCGCACTGACATTTGGCGGAATCACACTTGGAATCGGTAATCTGAGCGCACTTGGAATCAAAGCAGCTATGACAATTATTCCGCTGGTAACGGGTGTGATCGCCGGTGCATTATTTACACGCAGACAGTTATGCATGGAAGAGCCGTTTCTGAATCTGCGCACATTTAAAGTACCAGAGTATCGTCTGAGCGTAATTGGAAGTATGATGCTGTATCTAGTTATGATGGGCTCATCGGTAATTATGCCTCTGTATGTACAGAATATTCTTGGAAAGAGCGCAACGATATCAGGTCTGGTAACGCTTCCGGGATCACTTATCATGGCAGTGGTCAGTCCATTTGCAGGAAAAATCTATGATAAGATCGGGATGAAAAAATTAGCGGTGACAGGTACCTGTATGATGATGATCAGCACATTGGGAATGAGTTTTATTACGGCAGATACCAGTGTGATGGTTGCAGCTTTCCTGAATGTGATTCGTTCGGTTGCGATAGGGTGTCTGATGATGCCGTTTGTCACATTTGGAATCAGCAGCATGGGATCTGAGAATACAGCGCATGGTACTGCGCTTCTGACATCGCTGCGGACAATCGCAGGCGCGATCGGAACGGCTGTCTTTGTTGGAATTCTGAATGTATGTGGAGAAAGTAAAGTGGCAGCTTCTTATCCGAACCCGGAAATTTACGGATTGCATGTTACATTTGCATGTATGACGGTGGTGACGGTAATCATGTTGGTAATTATGATTGTTGGAATGAGGAAGCGTTCAAGAGTATAGAAGATTAGAGTGTATCTGAAATAAGCGGCATTCTCATCGCCCATTGCCCAGAGAAACTCTTCAAAATCTAAAGGAAACATTTCAATATGGTCTTCTTCAGATGGAATGATAATGTCCTGCACATTCTTTTTCAATCGAATAAGAGATCTGGTTTCTAGATAATTGAATCTGCCATCTGCAACAAGATATTTTATAAGTCGTCTGGCTCCTAGACACTGCTGAACTTCATCAAAGATGATTACAACTTTTGCTGCACGAAAACGCAACTTCAGAAAGCCAGATTGTATCAGTCAAGAAAAAGTGGACACGAAAAATATTTTTCTGCTCCAGTTCGCCTTTATTGAATCTCTTGCGGTAATTGACCGGTGTGTCATACCCGACGGCATAGCATGGACGATGATTATTGAAGAAATCCACATAGAGTTCGAGGATGTAAAGACGGTGTAAAATTATTGTGGCGTCGATACTTTCACAGGCAGCATTCGCAAGCAGCTTACTAAGAGTGAAAAAATCGCTCACTATAACAAGATTAGAATCCATATATCGAATTCTGTTAAATAATAATTAAGTGTAATTAAAAA
>CAVIOJ010000211.1:0-9732 GCA_963644225.1 Lachnospiraceae bacterium
GAGATTTGTACCGCCCCTACCGGCTACCCCAACGGTCTCCACGCTTCGCATGGATCTGCGAATGACACGGCTTACAAAGTGCGATTAAATTGTTCCAATCATGAGTTCCACCTTCACTCAATGGTTTCTTGTGATGAATTTGCTCTGTCGAAACCAAAATCCCTTTGGCATAACATTGCTCGCAGAATGGATGCTCCGCTGCATATTTATCACGAATTCTTTTCCAAGCTCGGCCATAACGTCGCTTAGTATTTTTATTTCTGCCATACTTTTCATACTGGCTATTGCGAATGGTTGCATGCTCTTCACAATACATCTGACCAACGCAAACTAATTTTTCACAATTTGGATATTTGCAAGGCACCTTACTTTTATAAGGCATACATTCACTTCCTCTCAAACCAAAAGCCTCGGAAGATTTCTCTCCCAAGGCTTCTGCGTCATCCTACATTTATGACACTATCATAATAACATATAAGAATCTGCCATGTTGTGCCAAAGTGTGCCAAAGTGTGCCAACTTTAATTTGGTACGACAAAATTTTTTAATGCAGATGCATGAATACGATGAACTGTTCTATATGATGCATTCAATTCAAATGAAATATCTTCCCAGCTTTCATTTTCCAGATATCGATATTTCAAAAGAAGTCTCTCATCTGCATTATCCATTGTTTCAATTGCAGCATTGATTTCAGAGCGAAGATCTACAAGCCTATTTATTTTGTCATTAATCTTCTGCTCATATTCCCATATCTTTTCAATAGTCTTAACAAATGGTGCTTCCAAATTTCTATTTGGATTACTTCCATCCTTCTCATCGTAATTACATCCCTGAATCGCTCCACGCATCTCACGAAGTTGCTCCAGTTCTTTAAGTTCTACTTGAATCTGTTTATCCAAAAGAAATGCTTGTTTCAAATATTCCTTTGCTGTCATGAGTCACCTCCATAATTTAAGATTTCTCTGGATTTACACTACTTTTCCCTTTCCTTCATCGCGAAGTATTCTGATGAGATATTCCGGATCCAATGTGGTAAGTACAGCATAAAGTGAACCTCTGAAAAAATCCTCTATGCTAAATAACTCACCTTTTGCCATCTCATTTTTAGAATTTACTTTTAATCTTCTCAAGGCATTTCTATAATCCTTAACCGCCTGAAGTATAATTGCATTACCAAATTCCCTATATGAATATTCCAAAATCTCCTTACTCATTTTTCACCTCTGCTTTCATAGCATCAATTAATGCCGCCTGCGTTATATCCTTTGCCTCAAGCGCTTTCAATATTCGCTCATCTACTGTTCCATCCGTGACAATATGAATGACCGAAACCGTCTTTTCCGTCTGTCCTTGTCTCCACAATCTAGCAACCGTTTGCTGATAAAGTTCTAGGCTCCAAGTAATTCCAAACCAAATCATGATATTTCCTCCAGTTTGAAGATTAAGCCCATGCCCCGCCGACTGTGGATGAATCAAACCAACATCTAACTGACCTTTATTCCATTTGCGTATGCTTTCATCCGAATCCATTTTTTCAAAGTGAACATTAAGCTTTGATAATCTCTCTGTAATTCTGATCAAATCATGTTTAAACCAATAAGCCACAAGCACAGGTTTTCCATTTGCCGATTCGATCAGATCTTCAAGTCCATCCAACTTTTTATGGTGAAATGTATTTACTATTCCTCCATCATCATAAATAGCCCCGTTCGCAAGCTGTGATAATTTTCCAGAAAGCGAAGCAGCATTTGATGCAGTTACCTCTCCCTCTGGAAGTTGTAATACTAGTTCTTCCTTTAGTGACTGATACTTCGCCTTTTCCTCATCGTCCAGATAAACCTTATATTCCGTACTTATGAGTTCAGGCATATCTAGATAATCAGTTCCCTTCATGGAAATTGTGATATCGGAAATCTTTTCATATATTTGTTCCTCTGCTCCAGGCAAAAGTTTATATGTATAAACGATTGGGCCATTCATTCGATCTGGCTTAAAATAACAATCTCTGTATTGACCAATAAATTTTCCTAATCTTTTCCCCATATCAAGAATCTTAAATTCTGCAAAAAGATCCATCAGTCCATTACTTGATGGAGTTCCGGTCAAGCCAACAATTCTCTTCACTTGAGGCCTAACCTTCATAAGCGAACGAAACCTCTTCGACTGCCAGGATTTAAAAGAAGACAATTCATCAATTACAATCATGTCATAATCAAAAGGTTTGCCACTTTTTTCTACAAGCCAAGGAATATTCTCACGATTGATAATATAGACATCCGCATCTGTATCTAAAGCTGCTCTCCTCTCTGACGCACTTCCAACAATCACAGAAAATCTAAGGCCTTTCAAATGGTCCCATTTTTTAATTTCCTCCGGCCAAGTAGTTCGCGCCACACGAAGTGGTCCGATAATCAGCACCTTATTTACTTCAAATCTTTCATAAAGAAGCCGCATAATGGCAGTGAGAACTATACTTGTTTTTCCCATCCCCATATCCAAAAGTATTGCTGCGACCGGATGCTCCAATATAAATTCAATTGCATACTTTTGATAATCATGTGGCTTGTATTTCATCCAAGATTCCTCCGATTTGCTCAACCCCATCCAAAATATATGTATGGAACCCTAATTTTTCCAATAATCTATGTCTTGATACTTGCAAAGCTCTTGGCTTTTCCCCAGTTGCCTTCACTTCTACAATTCCAAATTTCCGTCCTGGCAAAAAAACTAATCGGTCCGGCACTCCATCAAATCCTGGTGATACCCACTTAGGACAGATGCCACCTCTTGCATTTACTTCCCGTACCAATTTCCGTTCTATAACCTTCTCTCTCATATCCCTCTAAAGCCTCCGTCATAATTTTTAGGGTGCAGGGGGTGCAAGACATTTCTATATTCTCTTATAAGGATTTTTTTCTAAAAAATCCTCTATACGCGTAATATGTATTTATCCTGCACACCCTGCACCTTTTATCATTTTTATTCTGCAAAGTCTGTGTTTTTAAGCTGCACTCCCTGCACCCACATACCTGACTTCTTCTTTTTCCGCATAAATCCACGTTTTTCAAGTTCAGCTGTAAAATCAGCATTATTACGTGTATACTCACCCGTCCGAAGACAGTAGGCTCTATATTCTTGATACAGTTCTCCCGACTTTTGCTCGAATCCATCCTGCACCTCACAACAATCCTCAAAAAATTGGGTCAGCCAATCATTCATACCACGATATTCCGCAATGGCATTTCTTACTATCTCCGGTGGCTGAATTTTGTATTGATGGGAGATCACCTTCTTTGCACCCTCTATAATCCAACTCATAATGGCCGGACCTGCATGCTCATATAGGTAATCAGAATAGTTTTTGATATCAGATGAACCTTCAATTTTTGCATGAAAAGGAATCACAATAAGTCTGCGCCAGGTTCCATCATCTGAAGCTCCTACCTTAGGTAAGTGATTTGTATAAAGGACGACTGTATGAGAAGGGGTAAAATCAAATGGATCCTTAAACTTCTTCTCACCGCGAATCTGATCCGTAGAGCATAGCTGCTTTAATATAGAAGTAGACAGTCTCATTCCTTCTTCTAGTTCAGCGGCAATTACGAGTCTCTTTCCTTTTAGTTCCGCTATCTCTGGCTTTACATTTCTGCGACATCCCACAGTAAGAGCATCCGCAGAAACCGCACCTGAATAAGTACCCATAACCCTAGAAATAGTATTCCAAAAAGTCGATTTACCATTACGACCTTCGCCATAAGCAATGATGAGTGCTTCCACATATACCTTTCCAATTGCAGCAAGGCCAATCGTTTCTTGAACATACTCAATCAGTTCTTGGTCTCCACAGAAAAATAGATTAAGAGCATCATCCCATAACTCTTTTCCATCATTCCCAGGCGCGCAGTTTGTAATTTTCGTAATTAAATCAGACGACCTATGTGGCCGCTCTCCCTCCAATCCTTTTTCTAGGTCATAAGTAGCCGATGGTGTATTAAGAAAATTCTCCTGTGAATCAAACATATTGATATCAGCCGCCACCATTGGCTTTGCTGCATTCTGGGTATTCACAATATTTTTGTAATTCCTATACTTCATTACAAAAGCGTGATAAGCCTTCGCAGCCAAATATTCTTTATAAGCATCCCTAAGTTCTAACGATATTTCCTTTTCAAGGGCCTTACCGCCAGCTCTTACTACCAATTCAGAAATTCCTGCATCAATTAAAACTTGTGAGCACTCATTAAACTGTCCCTTAGAATCAACCAGTTGCATATCAAGGAATTCCTCCACAGCACCTATGGCCTTCTGTCGATTTTCCTTCCAACAGGACCCGTCAAAGCTTAAAAATTCCGTCGCCTCCGTGTAGAGAAGTTCTCCCTTATATTCTTCAACTAGGGCTCTCGCCTCTCCCATATCAGAAAAGTCTTCTGGCTTAATAGAACCGAATTCTGAATTGTACTGATCTGGCGCCACATAATCCTCTTGAGTAACAATCGTTTTTTTATAAAACTTTATAGCGCTATTCCAGATTGCATTCAGTTCATCATCTTCAAGCGGTGGATCACATCTTCTAGCATGAATCTCAAAAGCTTCTCTTGCCTTATCTGTGGCTCCATACTTTTTCAAAACTCTGCTGGCAAATCTGCTCATGGTATTATTGCGACTGCCTTCCGAAATCGGACCTGAGCTAATCACCTTCTCTTCTTCAACAGACGAATTTGCATCCACGAGCTCATCAATTGTCTGCCATCCTTCGTGCCAAATACACTGTCCAGCATCCGAGCCAAAAATAAATCTTGCAGCATCAAGAGCATTCCCATCAAAAAACGAATACTTCTTTTTTATTCCCGCCTTAAGATTCCCATAGTACCTAGCATCCTCTGTCGCCTCTATCTCAAAATAAATATGAAACTTCGGTCTGGCAGCTCTACCCTCTTTTTCCTTCATATGATTCCGGCTAAAGGAAATTGCATAAGAAACATCCGGCAACAACTCATCAATCTTTTCAGGTGTAATCCAATCATATGGATCTTCTGAATGATCATTATCACAATCCATAACGACCACATTTGATGTGACAAAATTACTGATGCTTCTGTAATTTCCCTTATACTCAGCACACACATGATCAAACTTAACTGCTTCTCTTAGTTCTGTCGCATTACTCACCTCTACCCTAGTGGGATATAGGCAATTCTTTGCGTCACAGACCACATTTGCTGTCTGTAAAATCAAACGCATCTCAATTTCTCCTCTCTTAAATACTCTCTTAAATAGTAAAGACGTATTCGGTCTCTACTACTTAAAGGAGTTTTGCCATTTATTTTTTTGATAAAACCCCCAATATATTTTTTTCAAAATTAAGTCAAAAAATATCCTTTAAAAACTCCTTTAACCAACAGAGTGGTAGAAGCCACCGAAAATTCATTGAAAAAGAAAGGAGCACGACAAAATGAGCAAAATGAGCGAACTGTCTACGTTACTCGATGATTTGATTGAGTGCGGAGACAAGCTAACCAAAACAGCCCAGGCCCTCAAAGATTTCTATTCGGATACAAAAGAAGTAAATTCTTCACCAAGAAAAAAGCCTGTGACTAAGGAGGCACCAGCAGCAACAGAAACACCCGCAGAGCAACCTCTAAAAAAGGAAGATGTTCGGGGAATCCTAGCCAAAAAGGCAAATGAAGCGGACGGGAAATACAAAGTACAAGTCAAAGAATTAGTCAAAAAGTATGGCAATGGTGGAAGCCTTACTGACGTTGCCACATCCGACTATGCAGCACTTGTAGCAGACATAGAGGCCCTGTCAGATGCCGAGTAATCATGCATTACTCTCCGCTTCTTCAAGTCACAGATGGCTAAACTGTCCACCCAGTGCCATGCTCTGTGCCAAAGAAGTAAACGAATCAAGTCCTTATGCTAAACAAGGAACCGATGCACATTCTCTTTGTGAGTACAAAGTGCTAAAGGCTTTAAATCAAACACTTTCAGACCCTACAGAGAATTTAGATTTCTTCGATTCTGAAATGGACAACTGTTCCGATATGTACTGTTCTTATGTCATGGAACAATTAGAAGAGGCTAAGTCATTATGCCAAGATCCACAAATTCTCATAGAACAGCGATTGGGTTTTTCTAAATGGGTTCCGGAAGGTTTTGGAACTGGTGACTGTCTCATTATTGCAGACAAAGTCCTTCACATTATTGATTTCAAATATGGTTTAGGGATTTTAGTTGAAGCAGAAAATAATCCGCAAATGATGTGCTACGCACTTGGCGCCTTGGATATCTACGATGGAATCTATGACATCGAGGAAGTCAAAATGACTATCTTTCAACCCCGACGCGATAACATTAGCAGTCACACTATAAAAAAGGAAGATCTCCTATCTTGGGCCGACAATGTTCTAAAGCCAACTGCAGAACTGGCTATCAAAGGCAAAGGGGAATTCAATGCAGGAAGTCATTGTCAGTTCTGTGCCGTAAAGGCCACTTGCAGAAAACGAGCCGAATATAATCTAGAACTTGCCAAATATGATTTTGAGATGCCTGCCAATTTAAATCAGTCAGAAATCGCTGCAATTCTTCCAAAGATTGACAGTTTGGTAAACTGGGCAGCTGATGTAAAAGAATATGCACTTCAAAGTGCTCTTAGTGGAACCAATTATCCTGGATTTAAAGTAGTCGAAGGAAGATCTAATCGTAAATACACAGATGAAGAAGCTGTAGCCTTCACTGTAAAGAATTATGGATATGACCCATATGAAAAGAAACTTCTTGGAATCACAGCAATGACTTCGCTTCTTGGCAAAGAAAAGTTTAACGAAATTCTATCAGAATTTATTACAAAACCATCTGGCAAACCTACACTTGTGCCAGAAACAGACAAGCGACCAGCACTCAATACTGCAAAAGATGATTTTAAGGATTAAAAAAGGAGGAAAAAATATTATGGAAAAATTCGTAAATCCAACAAAAGTAATCACCGGAGTTAACACTAGATGGAGCTATGCAAATGTGTGGCAACCAAAGTCTATCAACGGAGGGGCTGAAAAATATAGTGTATCTCTCATCATTCCAAAGTCAGATACAGCCACTGTAGGTAAGATAAAGGCAGCAATTCAGGCAGCATATGAAGAAGGAGAATCCAAGCTCAAAGGAAATGGAAAATCCGTTCCACCACTTGCAGCAATCAAGAATCCCCTTCGTGATGGTGATATTGAAAGACCTGACGACCCAGCATATGCTGGAAGCTACTTTATTAACGCAAATTCATCAACAGCTCCAGGCATTGTAGATAGTGACTGTCAACAAATCATTGACCGTTCTGAAGTATATTCTGGAGTCTACGGTCGCGCCAGCATCAACCTTTATGCTTTCAACAGCAATGGAAACAAGGGTATTGCCTGTGGATTAAATAACCTTCAGAAAATTCGTGACGGTGAACCACTTGGTTCCAAGACTAGAGCCGAAGATGATTTCGCTACTGAGGAAGATGACGATTTTCTCGATTAGTTCATAAACTGCATTTTAATTTCTCTTTTCATTGGCGGTGGCTAATTCAGCTGCCGCCAATATTTTCAATATATAAATGAGGTGAAAACAAATGACAATCACAGAATTATCCATAGACTTAGAAACTTATTCCAGCGTAGATATAAAGAAATGTGGCAATTACAAATATGCAGAATCTCCCGATTTCGAAATTCTTCTCTTCGGAGTTTCGATAAACGGTGGTCCAGTTACAGTATACGATCTAGCATGCGGCGACACTCTTCCCTTAAATATTATAAAAGCCCTAATCGACAACTCTGTTATAAAATGGGCCTTCAATGCAGTATTTGAACGTATATGTATTAGTTGGTGGCTACAGCGCAATTATCCAGAATACTTTAAGAGCTATGGTTCCACCGATGATAGCATCCACAACTATCTGGATCCTTCTTCCTGGAAATGTACGATGATATGGTCAGCTTACATGGGACTTCCGCTTTCCCTCGAAGGAGTCGGATCTGTGCTCAAGTTACAAGATCAAAAGATGAAAGAAGGAAAAGATCTAATCCGATATTTTTGTACACCTTGCAAGGCAACAAAAGCCAATGGTGGCAGAACACGCAATCTTCCAGAACACGCCCCAGATAAATGGGAGGCATTCAAAGCATATAACAAAAGAGATGTAGAAGTAGAATTGGGTATAAAACATAAACTTGCAAAATTTCCGGTCCCAGATTTCGTATGGTCCGAATATCACCAAGATCAAAAAATCAATGACCGAGGAATAACCATAAACCGAAGCTTGATAAATCATGCGATTGCTTTTGATGAAAAGTCAAAAGAGTATCTTACCGCTACAATGCAAAACATCACCGGCCTAGAAAATCCTAACAGCGTAGTGCAAATGAAACAGTGGCTCTCTTCATACAACATAGAAACAGACTCTCTTGGCAAAAAAGATGTTGCCGCCCTAATAAATCAAACAGATGGAGATATAAATAAGGCTCTAAAACTTCGCCTACAACTTGCCAAATCCTCAGTCAAAAAATATCAGGCAATGCAGAATGCTCTTTGTGCTGATGGCCGAGCACATGGCATGTTTCAATTCTACGGTGCCAATCGGTCTGGCCGTTGGGCTGGCAGATTGATTCAGTTGCAGAATCTCCCGCAGAATCATATGTCAGATCTTGATGCTGCCCGTGAATTGGTTCGTATAGGCGACTATGATACCTTATCCCTGTTATACGATGACATACCAGATACCCTCTCTCAGCTTATTCGTACCGCCTTCATTCCAAGAGACGGATATAAATTTATAGTTTCAGATTTCAGTGCAATCGAAGCCCGAGTTCTCTCCCACTTAGCAGGAGAAACCTGGCGTTCCAAAGTATTTGCAGAAGGGAAAGACATCTACTGTGCATCCGCAAGCCAGATGTTTCATGTTCCTGTTGAGAAACATGGCATCAATGGACATCTTCGTCAAAAAGGGAAAATTGCAGAACTTGCCTTGGGCTACGGTGGATCTGTTGGAGCACTCACCTCTATGGGAGCCCTTGAGATGGGTCTTACCGAAGAGGAATTACATCCACTAGTAGATGCTTGGCGTTCTTCCAACCCACATATCGTACAGCTCTGGTGGGATGTGGATCGTTGCGTCAAGGATACTGTTTCCATGAAGATACCAACAAAAACCCATAACATTAAATTCAGTTATAAGAGTGGAATGCTATTTATCCATCTTCCATCAGGAAGAAAACTCTGCTACGCAAAACCAAGATTAGGTGAGAATCGCTTCGGTGGTGAATCTGTCACCTATGAAGGTATAGGTGCAACCAAGAAATGGGAACGAATCGAATCTTATGGTCCAAAATTTGTAGAAAACATTGTCCAGGCCATCAGCAGAGACATACTCTGCCATGCTATGCGAACACTCTCTAGCAACTTCATCTGTGGTCATGTCCACGATGAACTAATCATAGAGTGCCCTCAAGATACAAATCTGGAAGACATCTGTAAACAAATGGCTAAGTCTCCAGACTGGCTTCCTGACATTCTGCTTCGTGCAGATGGATATTGCTGTAATTATTACCAGAAGGACTAATTTATATTAATCCTTCGCGTGTGCTATAACATTGATACTTATTTGATGAGGGAGAACGTTATACAAATATCATATGATATTAAAATCACTTTAACTTTATTTTTTACAATCGCAACTTGAGAGCAGTGCTAGAC
>CAVIOJ010000212.1:0-8054 GCA_963644225.1 Lachnospiraceae bacterium
GGCTGTCTCGGAAGCAAGTACGGCTCCCTCAGCATACTCATCTACATCCTGCTCGGAGCCATAGGAATCCCTGTATTCGCAGGCTTCGGCTCAGGCCTCGGCACGCTCGCAGGCCCAACCGGTGGCTACATAGTCGGCTACATCCTCTGCGCAGCTATCGCAGGTATAGGTGCCGCGTCAATCTCCAAGGCACCCAAGCGTCAGGCACTTCACCTTGCATTTTTCATGCTGCTCGGCGTCACCGCCTGCTACGCCCTCGGCACCCTCTGGTACGCCCACCTGATGCAGACCACCATCTGGGCGGCTCTGGCCCTGTGCGTCATCCCATTCATCCCCTGCGACGCCCTCAAAATCGCCGCCGCCACCCTCCTCGTCACCCGCCTCCGCAAGCTGCTACCATAATCGCATCTTATGCCTGTAAAAATTACATAAACTCAAAAAAAGATAGAACGCCTGAACCTATTGAAATTTCAGCGGTTTCAGGCGTTTTTATCAACACGTTTTATCCTATATCTCTATATCTTTCATTCACGCGGTATTTGCATTGTCATTCAAATTGGAACTCGTAAGAACCTTTTACCCTGTCTTTTGTAAAGTGAATCCTACGAAATTTGTGCAGGTAATCCCTTATCTAAATACAGCTGTAAAATTTCCTTCATAAACTCATCAGTTGGAGGAGTGTGATCCTTGATAGAATTCACTAGGCCTAACATTTCATACTTGCCAACCCCGTAGCTATGATATGGTAAAAGCTGAATTAATTGGACTGGTTTTTTTAGATCGGCTAGAAAGCTTGATATCTTATCAAATTCTTCAAGATAGCCATTCCATTCCATGATAACAGGCGTACGTATAAACACATTTGCACCTGCTTCTGTCAAATTTTTTAGATTATCCAAAATCAATTGGTTTGAAACGCCTGTCGCTTGCCGATGTTTCTTTTCATCCCAAAGTTTAATATCATACAGAAAAAGATCCGTATACGGCATCACCATTCCAAAGGAGGAAAATGGCACATTTCCAGCCGTATCCACGGCCGTGTGCAAACCTATTTCTTTTGCAAGTCTCAGCACTCTTTTGAGATACTCCGGATGTAGCATGGGCTCACCTCCAGAGAATGTTACTCCACCACCAGAAGTCTCAAAATACATTCTGTCTTTAAGCACTTCTTTGATTAGTTGTTCAGGTGTGTATTCCTTACCTGTAATTGTGATGGCCGAAGAAGGACAATAATAAGCGCATTTACCACAGCCTATGCAGTTCACTCGGTTCAATTTATGTTGCATATCTTCAAAGACATGTACCTGACGTTCGCATACCGATGCACATTTACCACACCCTGTACATGAGTTTTTAACAAGCTGAATGGATAGTCCGCTGGAGATACATTCCGGGTTGTGACACCAAGCACACCGAAGATTGCATCCCTTGAAGAAAACAGTCGTTCTAATTCCTGGTCCATCATCAACACTAAATCTTTGTATATTACTTACTAGTGGCTGTATCATAAACACTCCTTATATTTATATTGCACGATATTCTGTACGAGCAATAATTTCATCTTGTGTAGTCTTGTTCAGTGAACGGAAATATGCACTGAAGCCAGAAACTCTAACAACCAAGTTCCAGTATTTTTCAGGCTCTAGCTGCGCTGCAATCAAAGTCTCTCTAGAAACAACGCTGAACTGAATTTCCATGCCGCCATTATGGAAGTATGTATCAATTAACATCTTCAACGCCTTAATATGCGCTGGGTTTTCCATAAATGAAGGATTGAACTTAAGATCAAGCACCATGCCGTTCGTAGCAACCGAAAGATCAGTCTTTACAACTGAATTTATTAGTGCTGTAGGACCATTTAAATCCTTTCCCTGCACTGATGCCATCGAGTTGGATTCGTAGCTACCAGCAAGACGCCCATCTGGAGTTGCTGCTGTCTTCATGCCAGCTTTTGCATGGTCCTCTACGGAGTACAGTCCTGTCATATAGTGTCCGCCACGAGGGTTGACTCTAGCGTTTACTACACTCGCGAATGATGCAATCAAATCGGACATCATTGCATCCACTACATCATCGTCATTGCCAAACTTAGGGCAGCGATTGCTGACAATGTGACGCAATTCATCGTAACCTTCCCAATTTGCATTTACAGCATCTCGGATTTCTGATAGCGTTGCAATTTTATCCTCAAAAACCACCTTCTTTATTGCGGCCAACGAGTCTACTGCTGTCGCAAGTCCACAGGTTGATACCCCAGTATTATTGTATCTACATGCGCCGCCAGTTACATCCATACCTTTTTCATAACATCCCACCATCAAGGAAGAAAGATACGGCGTAGGGAAGCACCACGGAATCATGGTTTCAATGTAGTCAATCGCACGCATTGCAAGGGCCGTATACTGCTGCATCTCAGACTTAAACCAATCATAGAACTCATCAAACGATTTGATGTCATCCAGATTCTTATTCTCGAACAACGGAGCATAAAAGTCCTGCATAGTTGCGTGTCCGCCATTGAACATCATTTCGAACAATTTTGGCCAATTTAGATGTACAAGTTCTGTCGGCGTATACTCATGTCCCGGCAATCCAGTTTCTACGCAACCGATAATTGCATAATTTCTGGCATCTTCTTCGCTTTGGCCTGTGCTTCTTTTGGCCTGCATACAAATAGGATCATAGAAAATTCCAGGGAAGCCCGTACCGGTTTTGATTAATTCCACTACCTCTAGCCAGAGCTTTTCGGGCATGGTATCAGTATAGCGAAAATCAATTAACGGCTGGTCAAACTTTAACTTTCTGGTCGACTGCATAATTAGATATGTCAAGTCGTTTACAAATGTAGTGCCATCTGCGTTGGTACCGCTGACTGTGACAGCCTGGTATGAATGCAAGTTGCCACTAAACTTAATCCAAAGCGCATCTAAAAGTTCGCTTGCCTCATCGTATGTGAGTTTACCTTCAGCCTTATCCTTTTCGTAGTATGGCGCCAAGTAAACATCCATCCTACCCAGTGATTCTGATGCTGGCACATTCTCCGCCATCATGATTTCCTGTGCTATCCATAAAAGCTGGATGGCGTCAAAGAAATTTCTAGGTTTATCATGTGTCAACCAACTGCAGCTATCAGCAATACGGGAAAGATTTTTCTTCTGCAATGGCGTCTTGGCCTCAGCTGCCATTTTTTCTGCAAGATCCGCATATCGCTGAAGATAGACAATAGCGCCTTCATTTGTGAGAAGCATCGCCTGTGCAAAATCACGGTTAACACCATCTAAGCTCTCCACCGCCTTACGACCTATCTCCAAAAGTCCAGAGAATCCAATATCAACTAATCTGTCGTAGCCCGGCAAAATATGACCTGAAAACCAGTGCTTATACAGCCAAGCATCTACACCCTCCAGGAAAATCTTTAGTTCTTTTGCCTCAGTAGAATTCTCATCCAAATGATGATACTTCAATACCGTTTCATATTCTCTGTCTGAATCTAGCGATATCGGCGGACGATATAAAGGATCATAATCCTTTGGACATTTGATTGGCAAGGTCGTCTCATAAGTGTAGCGATAGGTAAAGCCTGCCAAAATATCGTCTGGATCTATATGTATTTTCTTCTCTGTTAAAAATGCTTTAAACGCCTTAGCAAAACGCAGTGCCTGCAAATCATCAGGATTTTCTGCCAAAACTCGTTCATAGACCTGATCTCTATGCGGGATTTGACTTCTGTCGTGGAAAGAATCTTTGATTTCCACAAGATGCTTAATTGTATCGCTGAGATACAAATCTTCCGTTTTTCTTGCTTCTATTGTCTCTTTATTTACAGTCATAAGCTCCTCCTTTTTTTATCAAATTGCAAACTCTCTAACGCCAAGTCTAATTAGAAATCATACCTGGCAGTGTCAATGACAGGGCAGGAATGAATGTAACCAACAAGAGTGCTGGAATCCATACAAAAATGATAAGCTGCAGTGTCGGCTTAAGCATAGCACTAACCGGAGTGCCAGAAAGTCTCGAAGCCAAATACAGCAGTGGAGCGCATGGTGGTGTTACACAACCCAAGCTTATATTTACGCAAACGATCGATGCAAACTGAATAGGGCTCATGCCTATAGATGTAACAATTGGCATCAAAAGTGGTGTGCACAGAAGTACCGAACTTACGTCATCCATCAGCATTCCAATTATGATCATGAAAACATTGATCATTAGCAAAATCACATATTTATTCGACGAAATGGATGTTACCAAATCAAGGAACATATTCGGAACATCCTCCATAATAAGCAAGCGGGAGAGCATCATAACCATGAACAGCATAACCATAATAACGCCTGTCGTCGTTGCTGTCTCAACCAATACATTGCCAAGTGAACGTAATTTGAGCTGCTTATAAATCAAGAATCCTACCAATGTCGCATAAACAACTGAAACTGCCGCTGCCTCTGTGGCTGTCATGTATCCACCATAAATGCCGCCCAAAACTATTACTGGGAACAGGAGCGCTGGAATCGCACTTTTAGTTCTATCTTTGGCAAGCTTCATGTATGATATGCCATCTCCTGTTGCAAGTGTTTGTACTCCCTCGTCATTTCTGAGCATGAAAACAAATGCAACCGAGAACATGATCGCCATTATTATGCCTGGTACCAATGTTGCCAAGAAACATTGCAATACGGAAACCTGCGCTGTCCATGCATAAATAATCATCAATCCGCTTGGTGGAATCATGCCGCCAAGCAGACAAGCGCTTGCCAACAATGCAGCCGATTTTCCTTTTGAGTAACCTGCAGCATCCATTCTCGGCCACATAATTGAACCGATAACAGACTGCGTTGCAGCAGCACTACCTGTGATTGCCCCAAAAATTGCACAGCTGATTACAGCTACAACGCCAAGCGATCCTTTAATCTTACCTACAAAAAGCTCAACGAAATTTACGAGTTTTTCGCCCATATTGCTTCGCTCAATGATTCCACCTGCCATAATAAAAAGCGGAATAGCAAGCAATACATAGCTACTAACCTTGGTATAACCATATGGCAGCAAGAAGCTTGTGTCATATCCTCCAAGGAACACCATAACCATCGATGTGCCAAAAAATGCGAAAGGCACTGGAACACCAAAGCAAAGTAGAGCTAATAGAAGAATTAATACAGCTATCATAGCACCAGTTGAAATCATGCCTGCACCTCCTTTCCTTTTCTAGAGAACAAATTTATGCCGTCTATCACAGCATGTACTAATGCGTAGAAATTCATCATAAATATTCCAATATAAATTGGCAGATATACTAATTGCATTGGCATCTTCAAAACTGTAGTGATTGCACCAGATTCTGCCGTGTATTGAATCAGCTCAATTGCGCAATATGATGCAGCAAACAGAACTATTGTAGTTATTATTTCTCTTATGAATGAAATAATCAATTTTTTTCTTTCATCAGTAACAAATACAGATAAGATATCTGCAGTGATATGGCTTCCTTCATAGCTACCATAAGTGCCACCGATAAAGTAAATCCAGAACGCAATCATTACGACCAGTTCTTCCATGCCCTCAAAATTAAGTTCCAGTAGATATCTCATGATAACTGAACAAAAAATAAGCATTACCACACCGATACTAGCAATTATCATGATGGTTTTTTCAGCTAACAACAAGAAATCCCATATCTTTTTTAATACTGTCATATTGTTTCCTTTCACTTTGCGACTGAGAAAAGAAAGGAGGAGCTTAGATTTAGCTCCTCCTTTCCGCCTCTTTAAGCCCAAATATCATCAAATTATTCGTTGAGGAAATCATATGCTTCAAACATTTGCTCGAAGATATCTTCACCCATGGTTTCCTCAAAGTGCGGCCAAGTTACTTCACGAGTCTTAGCAGCCAGTTCAGCCTTTTCTTCATCAGAAAGTCTGATTACTTTAATTCCTGACTCTTCCATGAGGTCTAAATACTTTTCTGTGTCTTCCTTCAAATCATCTAAGCTGTCATAGTACAGCTCTTTTGCTGCAGTTTCAAAAACAGCCTGTTGTTCTTCCGAGAACGTGTTCCACAAATCCTGGTTTACATATATACCATTTAATTCAAAGAAATCATCATCCTGTACATAGTACTTAATTACATCTCCAAACGACAGGTAGTTTACGGTTGGCTGTCCACCAGACCATCCATCACAAACACCAGTCTGAAGCGATGTGTAAAGGTCTGAGTAGTTGATATTTACTGTTCTAAATCCCATGTCCTTTGCCCACTGGCTGGAAATTTCAAGCGGTGCACAACGCAAGAGCACACCCTTGTCTTCTCCCCATTTAGTGTAGTTCTTAGGTTCCTTAGTAAAACCAGTACCACCTACGCCTACAAAGTCAAATCCGAGGAATTTCAGATTATTCTCTTCTGCAACACCTGCAATTAAGTTATGCATCCAGCTGTCAGGTCCATACATCTCCTCCGCTTCATCATAATTAGAAGCAAGATATTGAAGTAACGGTAAGTTGAACAGCTCACTATATGTGGAGGTTCCTGCGTTGAAGGTCATATCAATAGTGCCCTTCATAACTTCTTCAAAGCATACCGTAGAATCACCGAGGGAATCCGACGGATAAATCTTGATATTGATAGCTCCATCTGTCTGCTCTGCAATTTTTTCTGCATAAACCTGCATTCTATCTACTACAGGGTGGCCCTCCGCAAATAGTGTTGCGCACTTAAGTGTTATTGGATTTTCTGGTGTTGGTGCGTTTGAACTTGTCTCTTGAGCATCTCCGCTATCGCTACTACCGCAAGCAGCCATTGAGAAAATCAACATCAAGCTCAAAAGTACAGCTAATAATTTTTTCATTTTTTCTGTCTCCTTCTGCTAGTCATAAATTTCGATGTCTTTGCATCTTTTTCGCTTGTTGGTACTTTTTCAAATTAGTCTGCCACGCTGTGCTCACTCCCATAATCACATTATGCGTAGCAGCCCTTATCGTCTTGTTTCCATTTGCGTTGATGTCATTATATTTCAAAGCTCAAGATAAGTAAAATATTTATAATCAATAGAGTAATATAGGTTTCTTCTATACAACTCTTGGTTTTTCTTTGTTTTTTATCACAAATTTAACGTTCTTCCTAGTTTGGATGCACAAATTCTCAAAAATTCTTTTGCCGTTAACGAAATTTCCTGCCCACTGCGGCGAATCCAGCAAACAGATGTCATAGGTGTATCCTCAACCATCACCGCGCAGGTTTCTATTTGATCCACATCTGAAGGAACTATGCCTGTACCTATTGCAAACGCATCGGTTTCCTTTAGCAAAACGCGCATTGCTCCACAATCACGAACGAAGATTTTCTTTTGATTTGAGGGTAAGAAGATCCCTTCTTCTGTAAAATAGTATTGACTTGATCTATTTTGCCAAATTGATGCATAAGGATAGATCTCTAAATCCTTCATTCTTATAGTATTATTTTCCGATAACTTGTTAAGAATCGGATGATTTCCCCTCACGAAAACACATAGCTGAGTCGTAAAAATTTCAAAACATTCCAAACTATTCTTTTTCAGCTCTCTTGTTATGTAATTTTTGTTATGGTCTGTATAACTTATAATTCCTATCTCACTTTCACCATTAACAACATTTTCAATTACCTCCAGCGTTCCTGCATCTAGAAGCTTTAGCTGATATGAAAAGATGTTATCGCTTTCAATCCGATTGACAATCTCGGCAAAAACTTCGCCCATGAAAAAATAGTGGATGACGCTTATTGATGTACGAAGAGTCTTGGTACTATACCTCGCACATTGCTTTTCTATATTAGTTACCTGATCTAATATGCTTTGCATAGCATACATTAACTCTTCGCCTCGCTCTGTCACAGTGACTCCGCTGTGATTTCTGGAAAAAATAGAAAATCCTAATTCCATTTCGAGTTTATGAATCGCCTCTGAGAGGCTTGGCTGAGATACAAACATCCTCTTAGCAGCTTCACTGAGTGATCCGCTCTTTGCTACAGCCAATGCGTATTCCATCTGTTTGAGTGTCATATCTTTACTCCTTTCGTCTTTTTTT
>CAVIOJ010000213.1:0-3922 GCA_963644225.1 Lachnospiraceae bacterium
CTTATGATTTATTTTTTGAATAGTTCTGAGTGTGTACCGAGTCGATAGAGCATCAGAACCAGTACATTGTTCTGAATCTCATAGATCAGTAGCCAGTCCGGCTCAATGTGACATTCACGCGTACCTTTATAATTGCCAGAAAGATCATGGTCTCTGTATCTTGCATCCAATGTACCGCCGTTCGCAAGAATATCAATGACTTCAAACAACTTATCCAGATTCTTATTCTGCTTTTTCGTGAGCTTCAAATCTTTCTTGACATACTCCCACGGTTAAAACCGTGGGATTCCTTAGATGATTTCGGTAGCATCATTCAATCCTATGAAAAAGGAACCAATTTCTTGTAAAGTGTTAAGTACCACCAAAACACAAAAGAAAGAGGTTCCCTTATGTCTTATCTTAACACAGAATTAACTATTGCGCTACAAAAAAATGAGTCCATCACTGAATTTTTTCGCAGACATCTCGAAGCAGCAATCAACGATCTTCTTCAAACTGAATTGACAGCTTTCCTTGGCTATGAAAAATACGATTCCGATGGTTGGAATTCTGGAAACAGCCGTAATGGCTGCTACAACCGCGTCTTTGACACGAAGTATGGAAAACTGCAGCTTCAGATCCCACGTGATCGTATTGGAGCCTTTCATCAGCAAACACTTCCTGCTCATAGTCGCCGTTCAGATGATCTTGAAACAACGATTATTCAGTTGTATCGCAAAGGTATTACAACTCGCGAAATCAGCGACCTTATCGAAAAAATGTATGGACATGAATATAGTCCAACAACCATCTCGAACATCGCTAAAGCGGTTGAAGATCAGGTTAAGGAATTCCATAACCGTAAGGTATCAAAACGCTATGCCGTCATTTACTGTGATGCTACCTATCTAAATCTTCGTAGAGACAGTGTAGCAAAAGAAGCCTTGCATGTATTATTAGGAATCACACCGGATGGCTATAAGGAAGTCATTGATTATGCAATCTACCCGAGTGAATCTGCAGCAAACTACGAGGAGATGCTGGAGGGTTTAAAGAAACGAGGTCTGGAAGAAGTTCTTCTGTTTGTATCAGATGGGCTTTCTGGAATTGCAGACGCAGTAAAACGACAGTTTCCATCATCTGATCATCAAAGCTGTTGGGTACATCTGAGTCGTAATGTATCCCGCCTTACACGCGAAAAAGACCGTTTGGAGATTCTGGAAGATTTAAAGGTCGTATATACAAGCTCAGATGCAGACGTAGCGCAGAACGAATTGGATGCCTTTTTAAAGAAATATGCCAAAAGATATCCAAAGCTTGAGAGTGTATTTGAACGCAAAGACAGCCTGTTTTCGTATTATCGCTATCCCAAAAAGATACGAGCAAGTCTCTATACATCAAATCTGATAGAGAACTGCAACAAAGGGTTGAAGCACAAGACGAAAGTGAAAGAGCAGTTTCCGAATGAAGACTCACTTGATCGTTTCGTATGTTGCTACTATAGTGAATACAACCGAAAAGGCTCACAGCGAATTCACAAAGGATTCAAAGATTGTTCTAGCGAAATCGAACAACTTTTTGCTGAAAAATACCCAAGTAAATCAACGGTAGCAAAGGCAGCCTCTTGATAACAATCAGTCGTATATCGCCTGTATCTGCAAGGATGCCGTAGGCACTTGTTGTATCCTTGCAGATACAGGCGGTGTATGATAGGATTGGTTAAAAGGCTGCAGGAACACTGAGCAAGAAATTCAATGAAGTTTACACAAAACTCTTGACACAATCTTTTATCACCTTTCAGCAATAAAACCAGTTCTACATTTTTTCTTATTTTCTGTTCGTTTATTTTGACCTATTTCCCATCCTCAGTGGCTTAGATCAACATCTCCGCCGCGAACACGATTACGCAGCAAATGACCGCCACGAGAAACATACTGACGCCTTTTCTTGCGGCAACAATTCCTGCCACGAGCGCTAGTATTCCGGCGATGGGAACAGCGGTAGTCTCGATGATTGCTGGAAAAGTCATAACTGACAGCGTTACATACGGCACATAAAATAAGAATGATTTTAAAAATGGATTTTCAATTTTCTTTCGAATCAGGGTCAGCGGTACTGCGCGCACAGCAAAGGATACAAGCGCAGACACTAGGATATACAGATAAATATTATGCTGCATCGTTTTTTGTTTCTCCTTCCTGCGTTTCGTCCTTCACTGGAAACAGCACAGCGGCTCCCCCCGCAATTAGGATGGTTAAAATGATGGTTCTCATACTAGAAGACAACTTCGCGGTGAGCGGAAGCCAGTTAAACAGGCCGCTTAACACAAAGCTGATCACGACAACGCCGCCTAAGACTTTATTTTTCTTTGTCGGAGGGATGACGATCGCCAAAAACATGCCATACAGTGCAACACTAAGCGCACTGACAGCAGAAGCCGGCAGGATATTTCCCGCGACGATTCCGATCGCCGTGGCGGATGACCATGCCGGCAGTGCGAGCGCCATTGCTCCATAAGTATAGAAGGGATTCACATTTCCAGGTCTTGCAATGGAGATTCCAAAGATCTCGTCGGTGATTCCAAAGCCCACTATGATGCGATGAATAAGCGGTGCATCTGATGCAAAACGCTGGCTTAACGCACAGCTCATCAAAAGATATCTTGCATTTGTGATGAGGATGACAAGCGCCATCTCAATATAGGGCGCTCCTGCCTCGATAACGGTAAATTCTGCGTACTCACCTGCCGATGCATGGTTGAGCACACTTGATAGAAACCCCTGAAGTGGGGTCAGTCCTGCTTTTCTTGCCATAATTCCCAGTGAAAATGCGACTGCAAAATAGGCAAGCGCAATGGGGATGCTGTCATACATCCCCTTGCTAAATGCTTTTTTGTTACTCATTGTACTGCTTACTGCCAGCCTTTATCCGACCAGTCATGGTCCTTGATACGCTGATACTCCTCCATGGAAATTTTCAAAATGGTTCCGTGCTTGAAGCCATACGGGAATGAAAATGCGGCATCGCTTCTAACGAATTCCCCGCTTGCAAGGCTGTCTGCGACAAATGGCACATAGCCCTGACCTGCACCCGGCACACCATAATAGTCTAAGAACAGGCACCATCTGCCATCCTCTAACTTAACGGCCGTTGCCGCCTCATACTTTCCTTCCTCGATAGCTTCCATGCTCTTGTCAAATGCTGGGACTTTGGTGTATGGTCCAGTGATCTCATCGGCGCGAAGAAGCAGAATTCGGCCCGGATTATGAGAGCATTTTACAAACAGGTAATAGCTGCCATCCTCCTCATAAAGTGCGGAGTCGATGATATCATGATCTTCCCACTCGTATAAAATCTCTGGCTTAGTGAACTCCTTGAAATCCTTTGTGCGGCTGTAAAAGATTGCCTTATCACCATAATTATTTCTCGCATGGGAGGAAGACCAGTGAACAACATAGTCACCTGCCTTTTTATCGTAGATGACATCCGGTGCCCACAGACAGCCAAACTGCTCATCTCCAATCTTGGCAAGGCGCTGCTCGGTCCAATTTACGAGATCATCGGACTCCCAGATCGAAAGACACTTGCTTCCATTATGACCAATCTCATCCCAAGAATGATGGTATTGGCCGCGCATTCCATAGGACAAACTCAAGTCGGTTGCCAGAATGACAAATTTTTCTTTTCCGGTCTGTGGATCAGTGCAACGCGTTACGGTAAAATCACGCACACCCTTGTCGCCGTAGTACGCCCAGAGCACCGGGGCGCCGCCGTTTACCTGCTCCCAGTGAAAGCCATCTTTGCTCAGGCCAAAATAGACCTGCTCTCCGTCCGGGGTGGTCTTTTCTCTGAAATGTACAAATAAATATGCCTGCATTTTTTCGTTACCTGCTACTCAAAATATGTGTAAATATACTCATATCGAGAATTGTAGGTTCTCACG
>CAVIOJ010000213.1:4530-8030 GCA_963644225.1 Lachnospiraceae bacterium
GACAGCGCTGTGCCCGCCTTAACTGTTTCTCAAGCTTTTTTATTCGGCTTGTTTTGTTGATGTTTTTATAAATTTTACCATTTGAAAGAACAGCAAATTCTTTTAATCCAAGATCAATTCCGATTCCTTCTGTTTGATCTTCTTTCTGTGTGACTGGCAAATCTGAAATATCCACCAAAACCGATACATAATATCTCCCTGCTTTTCTTGAAACAGTTCCGCTTCGAATTCGCCAGCCATCTTTTGTCGTTGGCAGATATCCTTTTTCCTTTAGTCGCACCCAACCAAGTGTTGGAATGCTGATTCGGTGCCGCTCACAAAAGCAGTCCTTCGGATTGTTCTTTACAAAATACATCTTTACATCTGAGATATCTTTCTTTTTGAAATTTGGAAATCCACTCTGATGCTTAAAAAATCTTGTAAATGCAGTGCATCCACATTCAATTGCATGTTTTACTGCCTTTGAGCTAACTTCCTTTATCCATGAATATTCGGGATGTGTCGGCAGATATTCATTATTCAGCCATACGCTAAAGGACTTTCCACTCATAAATTCTTCTCCCTGCTCATAACGTTTTAAGTTATAAGAAAGATAAAAATTGTATAGATATCGACAGGTTCCAATCGTCTTATTGATCTTTGTCCTCTGCTCCGGTGTAGGATTGATTTCCGTCTTGAAGCTCTTTAGCAAGTCCCTCATCTCCTTCTATTTGTTTTTTATACTTACGAAGTCCATACAATCTATAAGAAAATACATGAAGGATGGAAACAATATCCTGTACAAGTTCTTCCTGTGGTGACAATGATTCATTATTTACTACCACAATCGCTGTATTAAATTTTGCGCAAAATTTTTCAAACCAATCATATCCAAAGCGAACGAAACGATCTCGATGTGTTATGACAATTGTTTTGATTTTTTGTTCCATTACTTCATCTAATAACTCATTCCATTTCTTACGATTGTAATTAAGTCCACTTCCATACTCTTCTATGCATTGATCAACAATCATGCCTCTTGCATTGCAAAACTGTCTCAAAAATGCGGTTTGATTTTGTAAATCATCCTTTTGATTTTTTGTAGATACCCTAGAATAAAGAACAACTTTTCGTGTATCATTTTCTGTTATTCCTTTAAATTCAAGATACTGCTTATAAGTATAATAACGCCTATTGGTTGGTGTGCGATTTGCTGTAAGTGTTCCTTCTCGATCCCACCGCTGTAAGGTCTTAACCGAAACACCCAATAACTCTGCAAACTCCTTTGGTTTATAATTTTTAATGTTTGATGTGTTCATAGCGCCTCCTTTGAGGATATTTAAACACATAAGAACATTATTGTCAATATATTTAATTACATATTGTTTCCTCCTTTTTTCCATGGGGACAGGGACAGTGGCTTTTTTACTGGGTACACTGGCCCAATTCTTGTCCCTATTCTTATCCCCATTATTTTTCCATTTCTCCTATCATAGCACAGCAAAAATAGAAAAACAATGATGAAAAAACTCCCCCATAGCTTATTGAAAAGCCATGAGGGAGTATGATTCACTGTTTTTATTTTTTTCTATTTTCTAATTTCTAATTCTGCCAATTCTACTAGTTATGCCGGAAGCAGGCTGCTCTTCTTCAGTGCTGCAAAGATTGCCTTTCCAAGTACGATAGCAACCACCATCTTGATTAAATCAAACGGAACAAATGGTGTTACACATACGCTGAGTGCGTAAGTTACGGTACACTGTGCTTGAATAACAAACCAGACGGTGCCAAAGAAATACGCAACTGCGGTTCCTGCTACCATTCCAACAAAACTCCAGACGATATTTCTATTTGTCTTTTCCAGAACGACTCCGCTGATAAGTGCAAGCAGAATAAAGGAAACCAGATAACCGCCTGTCGGTCCTGCAATCTTTGCGATACCGCCTGTGTAACCAGAAAATACTGGAAGTCCTACGATACCAAGAAGCAGATAAATCAGATAGCTGATGCAGCTCTTCTTTGCGCCAAGCAGATAAACCGTCAGGTAAATTACAAGGTTTGTAAAGGAGATTGGAACAGCTCCAATCGGAATGGACATTGGTCCCAAAATGCACATCAGTGCTGCCATGATCGCACACATTGTCATAGTCTTAACAGATTCGTTTCTCATAACTATTTTTCCTCTCTCTTGCTTTCTTATTTATTGCTTCTTTTGTCTTATCTTTTTTTTCTATTATTTTGCTATTTTTTATACCAATAAGACACATAACTTTCGTTATGTGTGACTGCTTACGCTCCCTTTTGCGCATTTTGTACCTTCTGGTACTCTGGTGTCACGCCTCTTCCGATATCCTCAAGCATCTTTTTGTCGCTTCGGATGGTCGCACAGGCAACGGTTGTCAACATATTTCCTGTGATTGTTGCGGACACACCAGACTGAAATGCAAGCTCGCCATCATTTGTTAAGAGTGCGCGTCCTGCGCCAAGACGGATATCTGCCTGCGGATTGATGTAACGGAAAAATGCAACGGTACGCAAAATCTCCGGCTCGGTAATACGCTCGAGATGCTCAAGCGGTGTTCCCTTGATAGGCATCAGCGCATTGATCGGAATGGAATCGACACCACACTCTGAAAGGCTTACTGCCATGTCAAGACGGTCTTCCCATGTCTCGCCCATGCCAATGATGCCACCGGAACAGGCGTACATACCTTCTTCCTTTACCATCTTTAATGTAGCTATCTTCTGCTCATAAGTGTGAGTCGTGCAGATCTGCGGGAAATAGCGCTTTGAAGTCTCAATGTTGTGATGATAGCTTGATACGCCAGCCTCGTGCAGTCTGTGAAGCTGCTCTCTTGTCAGAAAACCCATCGATGCACAAAGATCAATGCGGCATTCCTTCTTCATCGTCTCATACGCGTGAATGGCCTTCTCAAATTCCTCACCCGTCAGTGCCTTTCCTGCCGTAACGATTGAGAAACGATCTACGCCCTCTCGCTCGTTCATCTTACAGGCTTCTGCGATCTGCTCCTCCGGTAAAAAACCATATACCTTGCAGTCTGTGTGATGATACGCCGACTGTGCACAGTACTTACAGTCCTCCGGACAGCGACCACTTCGTCCGTTAATGATCGAGCAAAGATCTACCTTATCTCCTACATAATGTTCACGGATTTTATCCGCTCCTTTGCACAGGTCATCTAAATCACAATCCAGAAAGAAAGACAAATCATCCTCTCGTGTCAATTTCTTTCCAGCAATAATTTCCTCTGCCAGTTTCTGCATATCCATGTTGTTTTTCCTCCTATCACAGGCAAATTCGAATTGATTGTACTCTTTTTTATTTTAATCGTCAACCAGCTTTCGAGTCTAGGTTAACAATCATTTTAATGAATCGGAACAGGCAAAATACTTACCTGTCCCGATGATCTACATTTTTATTATTTTATTGAAAACTCATGCAAGAAAATCCATGACTTTAATCTGGAGTTACTAGAGTTACTGAATTTCTTGACTTACAC
>CAVIOJ010000214.1:0-7459 GCA_963644225.1 Lachnospiraceae bacterium
CTCGTTGTATGCGGGAATAATAACGCTAACCGGAATCCGTTTGGCAAATGCGGTGGGAAATAGTTTTCGATTAAGCGTTTTATTTTTCTTATATTTTTCAAGACGATACATCGAGATACAGAGACTGATTCCCATTTGGAAAAGATAGATTACTGTATATACAAAAAACAAGACAAATAAAACACGTATCATATAAATCAGCATCATCTTTTTATCCCACCTTACACACAGCCTTTACAGGAATCTCTTCGGAAACGTTGTCTTCGCTTAATCCAATTTCTTTTACCCATGTCTGTTCCAGCTTAGATTGCTTCCTGCATCCATTGACGAACTGGTTAATTGTGTCCGAATGAATTCCCAGTTGAAACAGGCATCTCAGAATCAAGCAGCGTGTCTGCACATCCTCTTTTACCAGAGAGTTAATTTTATTTTCCATAAGAGACTGCATATATTTTGACATTTTTTGTTGTTTATGCAATGTATATTGCGGACTGAGTTTTATGTAACATTCACAGATATAAGCGAACAGGAAATCGTCCTGTGCTAACCTCATAATGAGGGATGCTTCTGCAAGTCCTTTTTTGGAACGAAAAAGGAAAAAATCACAAATTATTTTTTTCCTTTGTCTCTGCCTTTTTTCTCTGTTCCTATCCAAAAGCAATTTTACACATAAACAAAGTAAACTATATCCACACAGAGTATACAATATAACCATATAAAAATTATGAATCACCATATCAGTCACCTCCAAACGCTTTTTGAAGCATATAGTATGATTCCTTTAACCGTTCATGAAACTGCGGTTTTTTCCAGCCTTTTAATTTATATGTACCGAAATCAGTCACACTTTCCTGATTGTCATAGTAGGAAGCCGCATAAATCTCCTCGATTTTCAAACCCTTGATATTAAAATCGTTTTTGTGATAATCATCAATTACCATACATTTAGAAGGGTCATAAAAATTCAGAAGCGACCACGGGATCCTAACCTCTACGATATCACCGTTGATGCAGTAATCTGCGTTGGAATCATAATTCTCACTGTTCGGATTAGCGTTCCCATGCTTTAACATCCCAACATTTTCGAGAGGCTTTTCATTCAAAAAGAAGTTATTTACACTGCCACTTGCTCTGGAAGCAACATGAAATGTATCGGTATTATTTTTCAACGGCAGCATCAATTCCTCGGCTTTTTTGTAAATATCGGTAACTGCCGCACTTTTGTTTTTGATCGCAATCGAATAAACAGCCAAATCCGAATCGTCATGAACTAATAGCTTACTGCCTTTTTCTGCATTGATTTGAATCAAAAAATCCACCGGGATGGCAAAGTCTAAGTTTTTTGTATAGGTTGTTCCTGCGTTTGGCAGAACATCCAGTGCAAGATTAATAGAATTGCCACTTTTAATATCAGATAACCCTTGCACCATGAAATAAATATATTTTTCATCCGATTTCATACTGAGTTTCGTATCATTATTTTCTAATACAACATCTTCTTTCGACCATTCTGAAATTTTTCCATCCGGATAGTTTTCAGCCTCGCCATCTCCCGGCTCAAATGCAAGCAATCCGTAAAACTGCTCTACACTCTGTGCATTACTCCAGCTTGCTCTGCCATCCGGATTGGACAAGCTTTTTTCATTCCATGAACGCTTAAACCATTCGTCCTGCCATGTGAATACCATCCCTCCAGCGCAGCCCGATTTCTGAATATCCTCATACATCTCCAGCAAGGCAATACCTTGTTCGGTTTCGTTATTTCCACCCTGCGATAAATTTCTCCACACATCTTTATATGCTGGGCTTCTGGAAGCAGGAACTCCGTATTCGGTGATAATAACCGGACAGGAATGGTGATCAACAAGCTCCATCAAATATTTCCGATAGGGATTTCGATTCCCTTCGTCATCAATATACTCCGTATATTTTCCATACTGAAGGCTGGCTGGAAAGTAGGGATAGACATTATAAGAAGCGAACATCCCACTCTCCACCTTATCGGAAAGTTGTAGATTTTCAAGGTCAATAAAAGCTTCTGTATTTTCTGTAGCTGATGCAACCGATAGTTTGAGGGACACCTCATTTACTAGTGGATCTGTTTCCGGCCAGTTGGCAAAGGAGAGAAGTTTCTGGGTTCCGTAAGTTTCATCTTCATATTTTAAAAGATAATCTCCCCACTGAAAGAAGAAAATCTCGACGGCATTTGCCTCCTGGCAACTGGATATATAGGCTCCTTGATAAGGCGCAATCCCTTCATTAAAACGACATACATAATCTACAAACATTTCGTCCCATTCCACGCCTAAAACATATCCTAATACATAGTCGGAAACATCATAATGGTAGTAACATAGGTCTCCATTTTGTGAATTCAAACTGATATTTTTCCCATGTAATGCATCAACTGTCTTTTTGGTTTCTTGTAAGACTTTGTTTTTCTGCTTCGGATTCAACAAATTTTCTTCCGAAAACATCAAATCTTCACCAAAATCCACACCTTGGACAAGATAAATTTTATTTTCGTGAGTTTCATTATATTGAGCAAAGGCTTTATAAAACCATGGCGATTGTATTTTATAAACCCGGATCGTATTGGCATTCATTTCCCCGATCAGGTTGAACCATCGAGCATAGGTTTCCTCACTGATACCGAATTCATTTGGAAACACTCCCGGATAACCGGTTCCCATATTGACGCCTTTTATCTCAAAATCCGTCCAGCTTCCATCTTGCAGAATTTCTATTTTTTTCTGATTGGTTCTGAATATATTATCTTTTTCACTTTTATTTCCATCAAAACAATGAAATATCAAGCATATACAAATAATACACAAAACAGCTGTCATGACGCTGATTGTAAATCCTTTTTTCATGTTCTTCATCTTCGCTTACCTTACAATCGCTGTATATTCTTTAAAATGCTCATCAAACCAATTTCCTCTCTCCACCACAAAAGTCTTCATCTTTTCAATATCGCCATAATAGAGAGAATAATCTCCATCATACCATTTATCACAATTTCTAATCACTGCGCTGCCTAAGTACATACTGCTCTCGTCTATATATTTAAGCAGATATTCTTCCGATAAAACCGTCTTGCGAAGGTCCTTATAGCGTTCACAGCATCGTTTCACAAATTCAGGATTATGAGTTAAATAAAAATAGTAATATGTAGCACCTGTTTCAATCATATCAGGCGTAAAATTCATTCCCGGATAGTTATTAAACGCACCATCGAAGTCCCACACCGGTCCTATAGAAAATTTACCGCCTAAATTTTTGTAGAGATAGGTGGAGCGTATTCCGGCATCATAATTCTGAAAAAATTCATTGATAATATAATAATTTACAAAGCTGTCCAAATCAGTGATTTGCTTCACCTTTTCCCAATTATCGGAATACTCCGCATCATAAAGTGTTTTTTCAAATTGGAGTATCTCTTTTTGTATATATTGCAATGAGGAATCCATAATCTTTTCCACATCAGGATATTCCAAATTGGCAGGATACACAGAAACATCATCCGGTTTCAGATGATCGATCCTTGCATCATCAATCCGTTTATTCAGCTGCACAACAAAAGAGGTTTCCGCATATTTCGGATTGTAGGGTGTCAAGTCCAATCGTTCCTTCGACACCTTTGGCTTTTCTATCATGGTATACAGCCCCTGATATTCCAACTCACCGTCTGCATTTGTCAGAAACACCTCGCAAAGTCGGCATTGAGGTGCATAATCCATAATTTCAGCAGAAATATTATACATCATGTAGTTGCGAACTTGGGAATAGTCTATATTACTTCCATTTAATACCCAAGTGGTTTCTGCCGGCATACCGAAAAAAGCTGTTTCTTGCGGAATGCCGGCATCATCTACCGTTCGGATTGCATATTGCTTTTTGGGAAAAGAACGTGAAGAATTTCCACGAACGTTAATCGCCATTCTGCCGGTTTGCGTTGGGGCATCGTCTGAACGGTTTAAGTGATTGTTATTGTCAATCACAGCAAATTCACAGTATAATTCCTGATCGGTAGGCCTATCTGCACCCGGAATCACATTGCCGTCCGCTTTTAAAACAAACAGCGGCAGATGGGAGGTCAGAACACCGTTCTCATCAAAACTGGTGATTTCTTTATTTTCCGCTGGATAACTCTGATGCTGATGAACAACCAAGGTATCTTCTTTGGGATAATCGGGCAGAATTGCTGCTATTATACATAAACTGAGTACCACACCGATCATAATCCGTTTTCTTATCATAACTAAATCTCTTCCTATACACTTGCTTTATCTTCCTGTAAAACAAAGTTTGCACACTCAATTTTTTTGCAAGCATACAATTCTTTAAGAAAATCATCTGTTTTGGTATTTTCAAATTGTTTCAATTCATAGATAAATTCTGCATATTCACTGGTTGTATTTTGAACTGAGATTCGGCTGTTTTTGAAATAGTGGTAGGTAACCGATTTCACATATTCCATTGCATCAACTTCACAGCGAATAATTAAAATATATCTTCTTTCCTCTTTGACAGCTTTTGCAAGAATAAAGAATAAAAAGAGAACCACCGTGCAGGCAATCGCAATCACATACTGTGCAACTCCGCAGCAGATGCCAACCATAATACTCCAGAAGATAAACGTGGCATCACGTGGGTCTTTGATAGCTGTACGAAAACGAATGATTGACAACGCACCAACCATACCCAAAGATAAAGCAATATTATTCGTGATAACTGCCATAATCGCTGTAGTAATAATCGCCATAGCAACCAGTGAAAGGTTAAAGTTACTGTTATAGAAAACCTTGCTTGATGTAAAATAGTATGCAATATAGATAGTAGCACCAATCACAAGCGCCATAAAAAGCTTAACGGCAGCATCCAGAAAAGACACTGTACTTCCTGCCAAAAGATTTTCAACAATTAATTCTTTCATTTTAATTCTCCTTAGATCATGTACTTATAGAACATTCTTCCGTTAAAATATTTGCTGAATGATGTAGTGTTTTTTTTTACTCCGGCCAATGCATCCTTTATGTATCCGAAAAGGAAGTTATTATACTTTACTTCCATAATCGTCTGATTTACTGGAAGGATAGGGTAAGTCAGCAAACACTCTCGAAACAAGTCGAAATTGCTCTCTGTGGCTCGTATATCAGAATCAAATGTAATCCTCGTATTATTACCGGCAACGCAGTATGAAATCCTTTTGTATTGTATAATCGCTTTCGGCGCCATTCCCTGAGAAAGCTTTATGTAAAAATACATGGCCAGCGGATCATTACTTTGCAAAAGGACGTTGTAATTTCCGACACATAAATTTTCCAATGTGTTTCGATCGATCAACATACTGTCTTTTGTTTGGAATTCTCCATACTTTCTTTTGCTTTCCAACTTTATGATGCGGTCATTCGTTCCGTAAATCCTTGCCCGAATTTTTTCATGCTCTTGCAAGCCTTCTTCTTTTTCAGCGCAAGCTCGATCAGAAAAGGTATCAAAATATAGCGATCGGACCTCATAGCCGTCTGCCGAAACGCAATGGCGGTCTTTCGGCATGACTGCGCCAATGCTCTTTTGTGCAAGGACACGCTCTTGACTGTTTAATATAAATTTTTTCTCAGTTCTTTTTACCTGCACGATATTCTTCCTCCTCTCGAATAAACTTCCTGCGGCATAAATTCCAAAATCTCCACCTCAAACATTGCCGGAAATTCAGTATCAGCATCCGGACTTCCGGGCCAGTCTCCTCCCACTGCAAGATTAAAAATGAAATACATCGGTTCATTCGGAACATTCTCCTGAATTGTATAGATTATTTCATCTTCCAGATACCAAACCATTTTCTCCGGTGTCCATTCGAATGTAATGCGGTATGTTTCCGGTATTTTATCAACTGGAAGGGTATGTCTAAAAAAATCTCTTGATTTTTCACTTTCCTCCATGTAATGTAGCACTCCATAAAATATGTTGGGTTTATTCCCAATCAGTTCATAAATATCTACTTCCGGATAATCGGAATTGGTATCGGATGGCAACATCCAAATTGCAGGAAACAATCCTACGCCTTTCATAGTATTGATACAAAAAGAAAATCTTCCGTAACGAAAAGCAGATACGGATTCTGCTTTTCCGGAGAGATATACCTCTCCCATTTTATCAGCAGTCATGCGAATATGCGTCTCGTCAATTTGTACCTGTGAAGAAATATATTGCTGAATCTCATTATTGGGTGATTTTAAAGCATCAACGGCAACAAACATCGCATCGTCTTCCGAGGTTTCCACAGCATCTGTAGAAACCGCAGGAAATTCTTTGTTGGACGGCTGCTCCATTTCAACTGTTTCTGTATTTTCATCCATCACAATGACATTTTCATCCTCTAAATGGGATAAACTGGTTCCAATTAAGCAACCGGCAATCACGATAAATAAAACTCCGGATATTAAAATTATTTTGTTCATCCTTATCCCCCTTTTTTGTTTTTGGTAAAATTTGCTTCTTTATGCTGTTAATCTATAACATTATGAAGATCAAGAAATATTGATATGGCGGTGCATAATAGTCTGTAACAATAATCAAAAGGTACCTTCTGATAGCAACAAAAATCTATAGTCATTATACGCACAAATTGGAAATTAAGCAAGTGAATCAAGCATTTTGCTGCAAACTGCTTGGATTTATGGTTCCAACTCCACCCACTCTGAGGCCATTATGTATTTGAGGGAATAATTGTCAAAAGGTACACCTTTGCAAATTTAAGGCTTGTTTTGTTTAATCCACATTTTCAAACTTTCGGGCCTTTCCATAAAACGTTCCAACGGGCATATTACAGGCATTTGCCGCTTGTTTCAGCGTGATTTTCTTCGCCCGCCAGTCCTTGTGAACCTCGTAAAAATTAGCCGGCAACGGCAGCGGTGGCCTGCCAAACTTCACTCCCTTGGCCTTTGCCGCTGCAATGCCCTCTGCCTGTCGCTGGCGGATGTTGGTGCGCTCGTTCTCTGCCACAAAGGACAGCACTTGCAACACAATGTCGCTGAGAAACGTCCCCATCAGGTCTTTACCACGGCGGGTGTCCAGCAGCGGCATATCAATTACGCATATATCAATGCCGATCTCCTTGGTCAGCACCCGCCATTGCTTTTGGATCTCCTCATAGTTGCGCCCCAAGCGGTCAATGCTGAGAATATACAGCAGATCCCCGGATTTCAGCTTCCGCACCAATTTCTTGTAATTGGGACGGTCAAAATCCTTGCCGGACTGCTTATCCATAAAAATATTCTTTTCGGGCACTCCGGCTTCCCGCAGAGCGATCATCTGACGATCCTCATTTTGATCGGTGCTGGATACCCGCACATATCCGTAAATGTTCATATCGTTTATCCCTCCATTCGTCTAACATACAATCGAGTAGGAGGGGGATTTGAATAATCCCCCGACCTCTCACACCACCGTGCGT
>CAVIOJ010000215.1:0-2873 GCA_963644225.1 Lachnospiraceae bacterium
AAGTATAGCAATTTGTTTAAATATTGCATATCCTTTGTTTACGTTGTAAACGCCTTTTAAAGTGGCAACATCAGTTCCTACAGTATAGGTTTCCTGGGAGTTGGCTTTGATTATGCTGGTATCTTTTGCAATGTCCTGGCTGTCAACATAATAATAATCTTCTGTTTCATAGTAGATTGTTGGTGTTATAAAATTATCAGAACTGCCGTTTCCTTTTACCATAACACCGTATTCGTCAGAGTCATTACCTTGATAAAAGTATGATTTCGGAATAGTAAAGAATTCTTTTTCCACTATTGCTGAGTTTGGAATCTTTAGTCCAGATTCTTCGTTTAGTAAAAGTTCTATAGAGATAAAGCGGCTATCTCCGTAGCGGGCCACACTATCATCTAATGCCAGTATCAAATAATTTTGTCCAGCAATCTCTTTGTAGGAACATTTTCCCCAAGTAGTAGCATCATCTTTTAGAAAACGTATTTCTATGTACTCAGTTTGGTCAGCTTGTAGTTCTTCCATCAAAGAAGAATCGATTGGCATAACTAAATCCCAATCATCAGAAACAATTAATTTGTAGACAGTATCTCCTGCTTTTACGCTCTCTTGATTCTTTAAATTTGTAATAGATAAATTTTGGGTGTCGAATGAATCTGACGATATTGCGTCTAAAGTCAGTCCTTCATATCCGTCTGTTTGACATACAAAAACTCCTGAAGTTGGGGAAGTATACATTTGAAATGTACCAGCTGCCTTTGCTTGTTCGACTTGAGCCGAGATTTCGGACATGATATTTGTGCTGTAATATTGGGTTAAATTTGCAGACAAATCGGATTTAAAAGAATAGATCTCATTGAAGTTATTGTCATCAAAATCGTATATAAAATCAGATATTTGACTCTCTGCTTTTGTAAAATCTTCGTCGGATAAACTGGCTGTATCTGATGAATGATTTTTCAGCTGACTTGTAATATCCCCTGTTGTATCAATAGAATAGATATTGGATTTTGTGCCCACTTGATCCAAATTGGTGGCATAATAAAAAACTTGACCATCCATTGGAGCTGTAACTACTTCTTCCTGTCGTATGGCCAAGGCCTGATAGGTATAATTCTGTGCAAGAGTTCCCTCCTGCACTTCATATACTGTAATATTTTCTGTTGTGATGTAGCTTAAAATATGAAAAAGCACATACAAGATAACAATACCAAAAATAATAAGCCCAATATTGAACTGTATCTGCTTATGAAATTTTATGACATTCTTTTGATTTTTCAAGGATAGCTCCTTTTAAAAAATTATGAATCTGCTTCGCCATAGGTATATAAAAGCTGATTCATTAAATAATAAAGATTTAAAGCGCAGTCTGCGTTATAGACAATAGAGATGATAGGCTGATTGGCGTCGTTATAGCTATAAAGCACAAGACAATAGCCAGCTTCATAGGTTGTCCCTGTTTTGCCGCCTACAACTGTAAATCCAGCAGGCGCTTCTTTTGAACCATTTAAATAACGATTTGTAGTGGTCCAGGTTTGATTTTTGCTACTTCCGTCACTGCCTGTATAATTCGTCTCATAAGATGATGTACTTAATATTTCAATAAAAGTATCATTTTTAATAGCAGCCTGCGTGATGAGATACATATCATAAATGGTGGTATAGTGATCGTCATCATGTAATCCATGTGGAGTTACAAAATGGGAATGAGTAGCACCTAAACTCCTTGCCTTGGCATTCATCATTTCGACAAAACCTTCTACGCTGCCGCCGATATGTTCAGCTATAGCTATGGCAGCATCATTTCCACTACGAAGCATGAGGCCATAGAGCAAATCTTTCAATGTCATAACATCTCCTGCAGCTAAATTAGCTACAGAGGAATCAGAAGTCTGATCAGCTGCGTACTCGCTTACGGTAACATAATCATCCAAATTACCATTTTCAAGCGCAACAAGGCATGTAAGTATCTTGGTTGTGCTGGCTGGATACATCTGTCCGTAGATATTTTGCCCATATGTACAGGTATTGGTGGCTAAATTAAAAACAGCACCACCTTTTGCTACAAAGGAATCCACCTGGTCTGTACCAAAATCTTCGGTCTGTGGGATGCATAAATTGGATGCATAAAAATCGAGATTGGTAGAGGAATTGGCAGATGTGATGCCATATTGATATGAAGTTTTATCAATATCATAAGTTCCCTCATAATCTGATTGGCCGCATGCGCTAAGTGATATACACATACAGCAAACCAAAAGAAGGGAAAGCAATTTATCGATACATTTCACGCCACTCAAGGTCTCCTCTATCTAAGGATTTAATAAGTAGTTCTGCTGTTGCCAAGTTTGTCGCAAGCGGAATGTTGTTGGCATCACAGCAACGTACAATGGTGTTGACATCAGGTTCATGGGATTTTGCAGTGAGGGGATCTCGTAAAAAAATAACAAGATCAATCTCGTTGTGTTCGATTTGAGCTGCTAACTGCTGGCTTCCACCTAAATGTCCCGCCAAATATTTATGCACTGACAGATTGGTGACTTCCTCGATAAGTCTGCCTGTAGTACCTGTTGCATAAAGTTCATTTTTGGAAAGAATTCCACGGTATGCAATACAAAAATTTTGCATTAATTTTTTCTTTGAATCGTGTGCTACTAAACCGATGTTCATATGCACGTTCCCCCTAATCTTATTTGTAAAAATCTAAAATAATATATTAATATTTTTTGGCTTGCAGGCCAACATTAATAACAAATCCAATACCAAAATACATGGTAACCAAAGAGGTCAAACCATAACTTACAAAAGGAAGCGGAAGACCTGTATTTGGGAATAATCCTGTGACAACGCAGATATTAACAAAACTCTGAAATCCAATCAAA
>CAVIOJ010000215.1:2896-6302 GCA_963644225.1 Lachnospiraceae bacterium
TGCCACAGCAAATCAATTTGCCCGATAAATCTTTGGCTATTTTTGCCGTTTTTATACATTGATATACAATAGCGAGCAAAAGCAAAACAATAAGGACAGAGCCTACAAAGCCCAACTCCTCTCCTGCTACTGCAAAAATAAAGTCTGTATGGGGCTCGGAAATGTAATTACCATTTTTTACAGAATCAACACTATCGTTATTTAAGCCCTTGCCTAACAACTGTCCTGAGCCTATAGCCATAATAGCATTTTGTTGCTGGTAGGCATTTTGAGGATATTCGTCTGGCTTTAACCAGGCCAAAATACGGGTATTTTGATATCCTTGTAAGATTCCGCCACCGCCATTTACTACGGCGATGAGATAAATGATGACTGCTGGTATGGCAATGCCTAAAGAAATACCTACTAATTTGTAGCTCAAACCAGTTATAAACATCATGGATGCAATAATCAAAAAGGTAACGATGGTCGTTGACAAATCGGGCTCTTTTACAATAAGAACGAGAGGCACAGCTGCGATTAAAGCTGTTTTTACTATAAATCTGGGATTGTTGATGTCATCTTCATATCGCATTAAGTAATCAGAAAAAAACAAAACCAGAAGTACTTTGCCTAGCTCGGAAGGCTGAAAACGGATACCGATGTCAATCCATCTGGTGGCACCACCTGAACTGTCACCGATGAGCAAAACCAGAAGCAATAATATAATAACTAAGACATAGTAGAGTCTGGAAAACTGTAAGACGAAGTCATAATCAAAAAGAGCTACGACTGTCATTACAACAATTCCGAGAATCATACCAAGAATCTGTCTGTTTTGATAATCTGAGTCCGCACTACCGATAACAAGAATTCCTAAAATGGTAAGAGCAATTACGCTAAGTATTAACTTGATATTAAGATTTTTTAGTTTGTAAGTATGAAACATAAAAATATACTCTTTATCTTTACTTTTAAAGTTACTTTTATCTGTTTTTTAGTAAGCCGCTTCGCAACGGTTCTGCTAAAAGCTCGTTTTCAAATACAACGACCGCATAAGGCTCGGTATTTGATTTTTTTGAACGAAGTGACCACTTGTGAGAAATCTGCGGTTGCCCTTCGACGGAACCGATTTTTAGGGAAGCACCGTCTATGTCGTTGGCACAAATAAAACAATTATTGTCATTTGGATATCCTGCAATCACTTCTCCTTCGATACTGCCCATAACAAGAACATTGGCTGCAGCAACAACAGAGGCTTTTGATTTGACATCCCCTAAAATTATAATACTGCTATCGGAAGAGATTTTTTCTTTCCTTGATACACTACCCATGATAATTTTAGCATTTTCATACAAATTTTCATAGTAAAATCTGTCAATTTTGCCCGACATAGCAATATCTTTTAATTCGTTATTTTCCTCAATTAAGGAAATGGTGATATCCGAGTTTAACTGAATTGCGTCTACAATAACAGCCACTTCTTCTCCAGTAAAATCTCGGCCTTCTAAAGAAAGAATGAGAGATCTTTTGCCGAAAAAATCTCGAGAAGTAGCAAATTTTTGGCAGATGTCTTTTACCAATTTTTCAAAGGAAACATCACGGTCAAGAACAAGGGTTAAACCGTGAGCATTACTTTTAATGACTACAGTATCTGTTCTGCTCATACATGCTCTCTCCTTCCAGAAAAAAACTTAGTCGTTAACAGTGTTTGTTGTTGTCTGAGTGGTAGCACCACTTTGTGAAATGGTATCCAGGTTGGTCTCGCCAAAGTAATATGAAATAATATCAGCAGCTACAATAGATGCGTTTCCTGAACTATAACCATGGGCGATACGTGTAGCAACTGCTATCTCAGGATCAGTATATGGAGCATAGCCTACAAACAAGGCATGGTTTGCACGGAGTAAAGATTCCTGCGCAGTACCAGTTTTTCCGGCGGTCGCAATAGAGGTATTACTAAATGCAGACAAATCTTCTACTACGGCACGAAGTCCGGAATTGATGGTATCCCATTCACTACTATCTAAGACGGTAATGTTATTTTTTACAGATGGCTCGTAAGTGGCAAGAGTATCACCAGAACTAGCATCAGAAACATGGTCTAATAAAGTAAGATTGTATACTGTACCGCGATTGGCTACTGCTGTAATATATCTGGCCAATGAAATTGTAGTAAAGTTGTTGTCAGACTGACCAATGGCTGCCATGACTGGATATTCAGTAGCAGGTGTTGGAGTTGATTCCTCGATTTCGATACCTGTTTTGCTATCTAGTCCATACATGGAAGCGTATTTGTTCAAACGCTCGATACCAGTCTCGTCATCATAATCATCGTTGCCAGCAAGTCGATAACCAACTTCGTAGAAGAAGTAGTTACATGAGTAACGCAAGGCTTCGGCAACATTAATAAGACCGTGAGTGCCACCTGGATAAATCCAACATTCTGGCTCATTACTAACTTTGTCAAACTTACCAACATCATCAATCTGAGTAGATGTAGTAATCTCTCCCTCTGCAAGACCGGCGGTTGCACTAACAATTTTGTAGGTAGAACCTGGAGCGGTCTTTTGTTGGGTTGCATGGTTATAAAGTGGATCAGAATTATTATTTAACAGGTAAGAATAATAATCTGAGTCAACGGTATTGGCCAATTTGTTGTTGTCATATCCAGGATAAGAAACACATGCTAATACTTCTCCTGTCTTGGTATCCGTAACAACTGCAGAACCCGAACATGGATCAAGTCCTAATTGACCTGGAGTAATTTCCAGATTTTTTATCTTGTTTAAAACAAAACTGTAAGCGGATGTAGCGCCTGATAATACAGCATCATGGGCCGACTCGTCTTCTGGTAAAACGCCCTGGTCATATAAAATCGCACAAAGCTGATTGCCGGAAATAACATCCTGGAGTATGGCATATTTGTAAACGAGTCTTTCAAAGCCAGAATCGTTTTGCAAATTATCCAAAGCATATGAAATCAGCATAGAATATAGTTCTTGTGTATCAACATACTTGGAGTCTTTTGCGTAAGTTGTAATATCAATCCAGTTATTTTCAATAGAATAAACAAGATATTCGTTGAGGCTTAAGTTTTCACTGGTCCACTTAGTTTGCATTTCGTCGGATGAATCAATGGCGTCAGTATCAATTACACCCTGTTTCTTTAAGTAAGTAACGATATAGGTGGCATAAGCCTGATATTCGTCTGACAAATCCTTATATGTGGTTCCGCTAGTGCTTTTTAACTGACTTTTTAAAGATGTAAATACATCTTCTTTTTTAGATTCGTAAGCAGATAATACGGCTTTTTCTGTATCTGTCGCATCAGAAGATGAAAAATGGGAAGTATCAATCAGCCCATTGTCAATAAAAGCATTGTAAACATCATATACAGGAATAACGATATCGGATTCCTCTCCTG
>CAVIOJ010000215.1:6312-7256 GCA_963644225.1 Lachnospiraceae bacterium
AAGTTGCTTCCTGTAGATTCTTGTCTATGGAAAGATAGACATCGTCACCGGATACGGGATCAGTGTGATCTGATACTTCGATGATAGTTCCAACATTGTCAACGTAAATGGTCTGATAACCCTTTGTTCCGCTGAGATATTCGTCCATGACCTGTTCAATACCGGATTTACCAACTACATCTGTAAGCTCTACTGTATCATCTTCGTCTTTCTTTTCGTTATATTCATCGGTAGATATAGTTCCCGTATAGCCAATGATATGGGCGAAATATTCACTATCAACATATTTACGTACAAAATTTTCTTCGATTGAAACACCGGTAAGTTCGTTGGAATTTTCCTTTATATAAGCAATTGTTTCATCGCTTACATCACTTGCTATTGTTGTCGCAATATATTTTTGGTAGGAATTAAGTCCAATATTGTATCGTACAATGCAGATTTTATAGCGCATTTCTTCGCTATAATCGGTGGATATATTGTAACGATTTTCTCCTGTTAGATATTCCATAATCTGGTCTGGAGTAGCTGTTGCTTCGTCAAATCCTGCTTTTTTATTGTAGGAAAGATCGTCAGTGCTGCTGTAGCCAAATACATCTGCACGAAAACGCATAATGCTGGTCTCAGATGAAGATGTGAATTCATAATCTCCGTTGGATAAGCGCTTTATGCCGAAATCATTGTCGATGCTGTCACCATTTTTTTCGATATTGGTTATGACTTTTTCGATGATGGCATTTAGTTTTTTCTGTCTTTCATCCGTACTGGAATAAGAACCGGAATCTTCTATAGTTACGGCATAGGCAAGCTCGTTATAAGCTAATAATTCGCCGTTTCTATCGTAGATATTACCACGGGTGGCTGCCAAACTCTCCGTTTTTTCCACTGTCAGGTCATAGTTTTCCTGGTATGATGAACCTCGAACAATCTGCAGAATAAAAAGT
>CAVIOJ010000216.1:0-7150 GCA_963644225.1 Lachnospiraceae bacterium
ATAATAGGAATAAAAAGTAGACAAGTTTAATGAAATTTAGTAAGATTAAATAAACGTGTAACTATGTATTTTTTTAGAAAATACTTATTATTTTTTAAGTAAGGGGCGGTGAAAAAGTTTGGATATAGCATCGTTAGCTGGACTTGCTCTTGGAGCAGTCATGGTAGTATTTGGTATCCTTTCCTCAGGTGGTAATATCGTTAATGACTTTGTGGATGTACCTTCAGTCATCATCACAATCGGAGGATCTTTGGCAGGTACTTTGGCCTGTAACAAATTGCCGGATTTTATCAATGGTCTAAAGGGAATCACACTTTCTATCAAGGAGCCTGCTGTTGGTAATCCTGCGGAAGTTATTTCAAATATTATCAATTTGTCGAATATTTCTCGAAAAGAAGGTTTACTTGCTCTTGAAGAAGCCACCCATGATATGGAGGATGAGTTCCTAAAAAAAGGAATCAATCTTGTTGTCGATGGTACAGATCCCGACTTGGTGCGTGGCATTTTGGAAACTGACTTGATCAACCTCGAGGCCAGACACAAAAAGGTTATGGGTGTATATGATAAATGGGCAGAACTTGGACCTGCTTGGGGTATGATTGGTACTCTGATTGGTCTGGTTAACATGTTAAAAAACCTTACCGACTCATCTACTATCGGACCGAACATGGCGGTTGCTTTGCTTACGACTTTGTATGGTTCTTTGATTGCTAACTGGATTTGCGCGCCTACTTCTGCGAAGCTGGCTGTAAACAATAGCATCGAAGTCATGATAAAAGAGATTACTGTGGAAGGACTTTTGTCTATTCAAGCTGGAGAAAACCCACGTGTAATCGAAGAAAAACTGAAATCCTTCTTGGCACCATCACAAAGAGATGCAGCTGGAAGCAGCGAAGATGGAGGTGAGGCATAAGTGGCAAAACCAAAACAGGAGGATCCACCTAAAGGGTCGCCAGCCTGGATGGCGACGTTTAGTGATCTGATGAATTTGCTGCTGTGTTTCTTCGTACTTTTGTTCTCTATGTCAAATGTTGATTCTGAAAAGTTTGAGATGTTGATTTCTTCTTTACAGAGTAACTTTAGTATTTTACCGGCAGGCGGTTCTTCCGTAGGAGATGGAGAGTTGATTTCTGCTGGTATCAGTATGCTCGAGCAGTTCGATGTCTACTTTAATTCTTCTTCTGCATTACCAGCAGGAGATGAAGAACCGGAAGACGAAGTCACCAATGCGGATGATACGACGGCTGAAGAGATAACTACAGAAGATGCGCAGGAGACCATTGCCAATGCTGGCTTGAGTGAGAGCGAGCAGATGGCTGAACAAATAGATAAACTCTTAGAGTCTTATGGCCTAGACAATCAGGTGGAAGTTGAGTTTAACGAATACTACACCTTGATTACTTTAAACGGTGCTTTACTTTTCAACTCTGGGGAAGCCGAAATCCGGCAGGAAGTATTGCCTGTCATGGAAAAAATTGCTGTTATTCTCAACAATTATTCCAATAACTTGATTGAGATTGAAGGACACACAGACAATGTCCCTCCGGCGTCATCGGAAGCTTATAGCGACAATGATATTTTATCCATGTATAGAGCACTCAATGTAGCCAATTACATTCGAAGCAATACGACACTTGATCCTTCCCATATCAAGTCTTCTGGAAGAGGCTCATATGTGCCGATTGCCGACAATTCTACTTCCGAAGGAAGGGCCAAGAACCGAAGAGTTGAAATTAAAATTTACAACACCTTAAATTCTAATTTGGATAGCTAAAAGAAAGGACAATCATGAAGAAAAATCTTCTTACCGTTATTACATTAGCTTTAGTACTTGTCAATCTTGTCTTGACTGTGATACTGACAATCACCATCGTTCCAGAGACCAAGCAAGCCAATGAGTTGATTACAAAAGTCTGCAGCGCCATTGATTTGGATTTGGAATCTGGAAGTGCTACAAGCAACGCCAATATTTCAATAGACCAGATTACTACTGTGGATTTGACTGATACTTTAACCATCAATTTGAAAAAGGGTGAAGATGGCAAAGATCATTATGCTATGATTGCTGTTACCTTGTCTTTAAATAATGCCTCTGAGGATTATGAGACAATCAACACTCAGGTTTCTGAAAAAGAAAAACTTATCGCATCAGAAATCAACAACATAGTTTCAAATTATACACTTGATGAAATTAGAAATAATCAGGAATCACTGCAGGAAGAAATTTTAAAGGACTTGCAGAAGATGTTTGGCTCTGATTGTATAGTTGGAGTTGGTTTTAGCTCTATACAATATCAGTAAAATTATGTAACTCAGGGGGTGGTGAGATTATTTGAGCGATATACTTTCCCAAAGTGAAATTGACAATTTATTACAGGCTTTAAGTAGTGGCGAAGTAGACGCTGAAGAAATCAAAGCTGGCACAGAAAAGCAAATTCGAAATTATGATTTTTCTCGCCCGTCCAAGTTTTCAAAAGAACATCTACGTACCCTTGAAATTATATTTGAACACTACGGAAGACTTTTATCTACAAACTTACCTGTATATCTTAGAAAAAATATTCAGGTTGAAGTTATGAACTCTGAAGCAGTTACCTACATGGAATTTTCCAATTCCCTTTCCAATCCGGTTCTGCTTGGTATTGTTAACTTTGAACCGCTTGAAGGCAACATCATAGTTGAGATGGCATCAAAACTTGGTTTCGCCATTGTTGATCGTATGCTTGGCGGTGAAGGAGAACCTCTTGATAAGGTGAGAGAGTATTCAGAAATTGAACTTTTAATTATCGAGAGAGTGATGAATGCCTGCGTTGAACTTTTGCGAGAACCATGGGCCAATGTAGTAGATGGCAATCCTAGACTTGAGCGAATTGAAACTAATTCACAGTTTGCTCAAATTATTTCTCCATCGGAGATGATTGCCATTGTGACCATCAATATAAAGATTGGTGATGTGGAAGGCTTTATGAATGTGTGCTTGCCATATATTACGCTAGAGCCTGTGATGGATAAATTAAATACAAAATTCTGGTATTCCAGCCAGCAGGAAAAAGCTGAGATGGAATATGCAGATGCCATCGAATCATTGATTGCAAAGGCTGATATACCAGTCAAAGCAGTTCTTGGAAATAGCATCATTTCCGTCAGTGATTTTTCGGGATTACAACCGGGAGATATCATCAAACTTGATACTAAAGTGAATCAAGAATTGGATATTTATGTTGGCGATATGAAAAAATTTACTGCATTGCCAGGTGTATCTGGTGAAGATTATGCAGTTCGAGTTACTTCAGTTATAAGAGAGGAGCAGGAATAAATGAGTGACGGCGTATTATCTCAAGAAGAGATCAACGCACTCTTGAGCGGAGGAATCCCGGAAGACGATAGTTCGTCTAGTGCCGTAGGAGATTCTCTTAGCGAACAAGAAGTTGATACTATTGGTGAGATTGCCAATATCAGCATGGGAACGGCAGCAACAACACTCTTTTCCCTTGTAAATAAAAAAGTAGAGATTTCAACCCCAGTGGTTTCGATGGGAACTTGGGATGAAATTGTCAACAAATACGAAAAACCTTGCGTTTTAGTTCGTATTGCTTATACAAAAGGAATCGATGGAAGCAACATTCTTGTTCTTCGCGAGAGTGATGTAAAGATCATCACGGATTTGATGATGGGCGGAGATGGCTCGAATACGGATGGTGAGATTACAGAACTCCACCTGAGTGCTATTAGCGAAGCCATGAATCAGATGATGGGTTCATCTGCAACATCAATGTCATCCATGCTCAATTCCATGATAGACATTAGCCCACCTTCTTCTGATTTGATAGATTTACAAGATGTTCATGATGGTGGCGAAATCGAGGAATTCCTCGAAGGTACTTTTGTAAAAATAACATTTAAGATGCTTATTGGTGATCTTGTAGATAGTGAGATTATGCAGTTGTATCCAATTTCACTAGCTAAAGAAATGTGTAGTAGTATCATGTCAAACATGGAAATTGATAATGCTACTACAATTGAGGAAGATGTCATACCAGAAGCTCCTGAAGCACCACAGGCTCCACAAACTAACGAAGCTCCGCCTCAGGCCAGTATGCCGACACCTCCACCACAGCCTATGCCAGATATGGGCATGCAGCAAGGATATATGCAGCAACCTTATATGCAGCCATATCCACCACAGCAGCAGGTCAATGTTCAGCCGGCACAATTCCAACCTTTTGCCGGAAGTTATCAGGCACCATATCAACCTGAAAATATTGGATTGATTATGGATGTTCCTTTGGAGGTTACGGTTGAACTAGGCAGAACTCATAAATCAATTCAAGATATTCTTGATTTTGCTCCTGGTACAATCATTGAACTTAACAAGATTGCTGGTGAGCCAATAGATGTACTTGTCAATGGCAAGTATGTAGCCAAGGGTGAAGTTGTTGTTATCGAAGAATCCTTCGGTGTTAGAATTACAGAAATCATGAAATAGGAAAAGGAGATTAAAAGATGGCAAAAAATATTTTGATTAGTGATGATGCAGCATTCATGAGAATGATGATCAAGGACATTTTGACAAAGAATGGTTATAATGTCGTTGGTGAAGCTGAAAACGGAAAGATGGCTATTGAAAAATATAGCGAGTTGAATCCGGATTTGGTATTGATGGATATTACCATGCCAGAGATGGATGGTATTGAAGCACTGAAAGGAATTCGCGCAAAAGATCCAAATGCAGCTGTTATTATGTGTTCAGCTATGGGACAGCAGGCCATGGTTATCGAGGCAATTCAATCAGGTGCAAAGGACTTTATCGTTAAGCCTTTCCAGGCAGAACGTGTACTTGAAGCTGTAAAGAAGGTTATAGGTTAGAAATGATTTTACTTTCTTCCACGGCGGAAAATATTTTTCAACTAATTGTTGTTTTGTTTGTTTTTGTGCTTGTACTTGGACTTACTTACTACACAACCCGCTGGATTGCAGGTTATCAAAAGGCGCAAAATGTCAGCAAAAATATTTCTATTGTTGAGACACTAAAGCTTACAAACAACAAATACATTCAGTTGATTCAGGCAGGCAAGGAAACTTACTTTTTGATTGCTATTGGAAAAGACGAGATTACAGTTTTAGGCCAGTTATCTAAGGATGATTTAAAAGAATTACCTACGGATGATATGGAGATTCCTACAGTCAAGGGTGATTTCTCTGATGCTCTGCAAAAATTTAAAGAACATTTACCAAAGAAGTAGACAGAATGAAAAAATTAATAAAAAAGGGATATTGCATCTTTAGCTTATTGCTTGCAGTATTCACCATTTGTGTCTGTATGTGCTTTGCCGCTACAGACACAGTTTATGCAGCTGAATATGGAGCAACAGAAAACGCCCCCAATGCGAGTGACTGGGTTACTGGAGATGGTGGCGTTTCCTTGACGTTGGACTCAGATTCTGGAACTTTATCATCAACAGTTCGAATCCTTCTTGTAATTACAATCTTAGCGTTAGCACCATCGATTTTGATTATGCTAACTTCTTTTACAAGAATTATCATTGTATTACATTTTGTAAGGTCAGCTATTGGAACACAGACAGCTCCTCCCAATCAGGTGCTTATTGGACTGGCTTTGTTTTTAACATTTTTTATTATGTGGCCGACATTTACCCAGATCAATGAACAGGCAATCACACCACTTGAAAATGGGGAGATTACCCAGGAGGAAGCACTTACTAATGCTACGACCCCTATTCGAAATTTCATGTATGGACAAACCCAGGAAAAAGATTTAAACATGTTCTGTGAAATTTCTGATACTACGTATGAAGACTATGACGATGTGCCATTTGTAGTTTTAGTTCCAAGCTTTATTGTGAGTGAACTTCGCACTGCCTTTATTATTGGTGTTGTGATTTATATACCATTTATTGTTATTGATATGGTAGTTTCTTCTGTACTTATGTCTATGGGTATGATGATGTTGCCTCCGACGACAATCTCTTTGCCTTTCAAGATTTTATTATTTGTTTTAGCTGATGGATGGAATCTTGTGATTGGCGGATTGGTCAAGACATTTTATTGATTTTTGAATTGTTTATGGAAAGAGAGTGATTTTTGTGACAGAAGGACAGGTATTAGACCTTATTCGAGATGCGATTTACAACATTATACTTTGTTCAGCACCAATACTTTTGATCTCTTTGATTATTGGTTTGGTCGTTAGTATATTTCAGACGGTTACATCCATTCAGGAACAAACACTTACATTTGTGCCAAAAATTGTTGGAGTATTCTTGGCAATGTTGGCCTTTGGTGCCTTCATTTTGACGACGCTGACAGATTATATGACAGAACTTTGGAATAATTTTAGTATTTATTTAGGCTAGTAGGGGATGTTACAGTATACATTTGATATAAGTACATTTGAATATTTTTTGCTGATATTGGTTCGTATGTCATGCTTTGTCTATGTCGCACCTTTTTATGGCGCGTCACAGGTTCCGGGGAGAGTAAAGATTGGAGTAGCATTCTTTGTTTCTCTCCTTGTTTTTTATACAATGCCTTTGGAACTTACCACCTATAAGACAGAAATCGGATATGCCATTTTAGTTTTAAAAGAGGCGATTACCGGACTTTTGATTGGATTTGCTGCTTATATATGCAATTTTATCATCTTATATGCTGGAACCATTATCGATATGGATATTGGTTTGTCCATGTCCACAATTTTTGATCCTTCTACAGGAAGCGAAGTGAGTATTACCGGTAATTTATATAGCTATTTTTTGATTTTGCTTTTGATTACCTCCAATATGTATCAATACATATTAAGAGCTGTAGTCGACAGTTTTTCTCTTTTCCCTTTAGGAGGGCAAAACTTTGACACAGATGCTTTACTTACAGCGATGATCACATATTTCACTGATCTTTTTGTGATTGCTTTTCGTATTGTACTTCCAGTTTTTGCCTGTATGATGATCTTAAATAGTATTCTTGGAATCATGGCAAAAGTAGCACCGCAGATGAATATGTTTGCAGTGGGAGTACAACTAAAACTTTTGCTTGGTTTTGCAATTTTATTTATAACTACTTTTTTATTGCCAGAGATTGCAAATTTTATTTTCAACGAGATGAAAGTTACAATCGTTTCGTTTATTAAGGG
>CAVIOJ010000217.1:0-6121 GCA_963644225.1 Lachnospiraceae bacterium
GGCACAGGGAGGAAAGTAACATGAGCAATGTAACAAACAATCCTGCTATTGCCAGGGTGAATGAATTACTTGATGAAAACAGCTTTGTCGAACTTGGCGCGCTTGTTACATCAAGAAATACTGACTTTGATTTGAGCCAGTCCCAGACACCTTCTGATGGCGTAGTAATTGGACATGGTCTGATCGATGGAAACCTGGTATTTGTATATAGCCAGGATGCTTCTGTATTAGGAGGTTCTATTGGTGAGATGCATGCAAAAAAAATCATGTCTGTTTATGACATGGCTATTAAGATGGGAGCACCAGTGATTGGACTTTTGGACTGCGCTGGCGTTCGCTTGCAGGAGTCTGTAGATGCTTTAGAGAGCATTGGAGCTATTTATGCCAAGGCAGTATCTGCTTCTGGTGTTGTGCCACAGATTCTTGGCGTATTTGGAAATTGCGGTGGCGGTCTTAGTGTCTTGACTTCTATCAGTGATTTCACACTCATGACTGAAGATGCAAAGTTATTTGTTAATCCAGCAGATACTATCCCTGGAAACCGCAGCGAAGTTTTAGATACAGCAGCTGCATCATTCCAGTACAAAGAAGCTGGCAATGTTGACTTTGTTGGAAAAGAGAGCGAAGTTATGGATGAAATCCGTCGCTTTATTACTATTCTTCCAGGATGCAATGTGGAAGAAGGATGTGTAGAAGAGTGCTTAGACGACTTGAATCGCGCGTCAGAAGGACTTGATGACAAGTACAAAAATGCGGCAGACTTTGCATCAGAAATTTCTGATAATCATCTTTTCGTTGAGACAAAAGCTGGTTATGCAAAAGAAATGGTAACTGGATTTGTTAAGTTAAATGGCATTACAGTTGGACTTGTTGCTAATTCACAGGAGACATCCGTAGACGGAGAGACTGTAGAACTTGGCAAAAAACTTACTTCTGCAGGATGTGAAAAAGCAGCAGATTTCATTTCATTCTGTGATGCTTTCGATATTCCTGTTCTTTCTCTTACAAATACTAATGGCTATGAGGCTTCTGTATGTGCAGAAAAGCATCTGGCTAAGTCTCTTGGTAAGATGGTATATGCATTTGCAAATGCTACAGTTCCAAAGATTTCTTTTATCTGCGGAGAGGCAGTTGGAAGTGCTTATGTGACCATGAATTCAAAATCTTTGGGTGCTGATTTGGTTTATGCTTTTGCAGATGCTCTTGTTGGTCCTATGGATGCAAATGCTGCAGCGAAGATTATGTATGCAGAGGAAGGTGCAGATGTTATTGCAAGCAAAGCAGCTGACTTTGATTCAAACAACTGTGGAGTTTCAAACGCTGCAAGACGCGGATATGTTGATCGTATTGTTGAGCCTTGTGATGCTAGAAAATACTTGATTGCTGGATTTGAGATGCTTTTTACAAAAAGAGTTGATGGTCCATATAAAAAACACGGAACAAAATAGAAAGGTGAGCATATGAAGAAAAAAATCATATTGATGATTAGTACATTGGTATGTATGCTCACGCTTTGCTCATGCGGAAGTAATAAAGACGAATTTAATGGTTTGTCAGCAACCCAGGTACAAAGCGCATGTGAGCAGATGGCAGCGAATCTTGAAGAAATTGGACAGGATGAAGTTGCAACTTATATCGAATACTATTCATCACAGGAAGATGGAGAAATCTATGCAGATTTGCTTACAGATTGGGCGGAGGTAGAACCGCAGATCGGTGAATTTGTTGGATACAAAAGTTTTGAGATGACAAAAGCCGGCAAGACGATTTCTGCTGTTGAGGAAATTTCTTATACCGAGCGTGATATCAAACTTACCTATGTTATCAATGCCAACAGTTTAGAAGTTACTGCAATCAATGTTGAAATCGTTTATACCATGGGAGAGACCATGGCAAAAGCTGGACTAAATACAATCATGGCAATTTGTATTGTATTTGCGGTACTTATTCTGATTTCCCTTGTTATCTATGGATTCAATCTTATTCCAAAGATTCAGGCAAAGTTTGCGAAATCTGAAAAAGACGAAAAAGAGGAAACTAAGGTTGCACCTGTAAAAGAAGAAGTTGTATCAACAGATGATACGGAATTGGTAGCTGTTATTGCGGCAGCCATTGCAGCCAGCACAGGAAGTTCTACAGACAGTTTTGTAGTGCGTTCCATCAAGAGAAGATATTAATTAGGAGGATTCTAAAATGAAAAATTATACAATTACAGTTAATGGAAATGTTTACGATGTATCTGTAGAAGAGACAGGAAGCAGCGCTTCTGCACCAGTTGCGGCTCCAGTTGCAGCACCAAAGGCAGCAGCACCAAAGGCAGCAACAGGCGCTGGCAGCATTAAAATCGAGGCAGGAGCTTCTGGAAAGGTATTCAAGTTATCAACCACTCCTGGAACAGCTGTAAAGGCTGGAGATACTGTTTTGGTTCTTGAAGTTATGAAGATGGAAACTCCAGTTGTTGCACCAAAAGATGGTACAGTTGCTTCTATCGAAGTTTCAGAAGGTCAGGCTGTTGAAGCAGGAGATTTGCTTGCAACAATGAACGAGTAGCATACATTTTTCATTAGGAGGGACATCTTATGAGTTACGTTACAGAAACGTTAATCAACCTTCTAGGCCAGACAGCGTTTGCAAACCTTGATTATAAAAACTTTATTATGATCGCAGTTGCCTGTGTATTTTTATACCTGGCAATCAAAAAAGGTTTCGAACCGCTTCTTTTGGTTCCAATCGCATTTGGTATGCTTCTTGTTAATATCTATCCGGATATTATTGCAAGCCCAGAAGAGACGTCAAATGGCGTAGGTGGTTTACTTTATTATTTCTATACTTTGGATGAGTGGTCTATTTTGCCATCCCTGATTTTCCTTGGCGTTGGCGCAATGACTGACTTTGGTCCATTGATTGCCAATCCAATCAGTTTCTTGCTTGGAGCGGCAGCACAGTTTGGTATTTTTACAGCCTATTTGCTTGCTATTGCACTTGGATTTAGTGATCAGGCAGCGGCTGCTGTATCTATCATCGGTGGAGCAGATGGTCCGACTTCAATCTTCCTGGCTGGTAAGCTTGGACAGAGTAGTTTGATGGGACCTATCGCGGTGGCGGCATATTCTTATATGGCATTAGTTCCAATTATTCAGCCACCTATCATGAAGCTGTTTACAACAAAAGAGGAAAGATCAATCCATATGGAGAATCTTCGACCAGTATCAAAATTGGAAAAGATTTTGTTCCCAATCGTTGTAACAATCATTGTTTGTTTACTTTTGCCTACTACAGCACCACTTGTTGGTATGCTTATGCTTGGTAACTTATTCCGTGAGTCAGGCGTTGTTCGTCAGCTTACCGATACAGCATCCAATGCACTTATGTACATCGTAGTAATTTTGCTTGGTACTTCTGTAGGTGCATCTACAAGTGCTGAAGCATTCCTTAATATCACAACAATCAAAATTGTTGTTTTGGGATTAGTAGCTTTTGCAGTTGGAACCGGAGCAGGTGTTTTGTTTGGTAAATTGCTTTGCCATCTTACCCACGGCAAGATTAATCCATTGATCGGTTCGGCAGGTGTGTCTGCTGTTCCAATGGCGGCTCGTGTTTCTCAGAAGGTTGGAGCAGAAGAGGATCCTACTAACTTCCTCTTGATGCATGCAATGGGACCAAACGTTGCCGGAGTTATTGGTACAGCGGTTGCGGCTGGTGTATTTATGGCTATTTTCGGTGTTTAATATAAGGAGGACGATATGGCAGACATAGAAAAGAAACCTGTAAAAATTACAGAAACAATACTTAGAGATGCGCATCAGTCTTTGATTGCCACAAGAATGACAACAGAACAGATGCTTCCAATCGTAGAAAAAATGGATAAGGTTGGCTACCATGCAGTAGAGTGCTGGGGTGGAGCGACTTTTGATGCATCACTTCGTTTTTTGAAGGAAGATCCATGGGAGAGACTTCGTAAATTACGTGATGGATTCAAAAATACCAAGTTACAGATGCTCTTTAGAGGTCAGAATATTCTTGGTTACTCTCAGTATCCTGATGATGTTGTAGAGTACTTCGTTCAGAAATCTATCGCTAATGGTATTGATATCATTCGTATTTTTGACTGTCTTAATGATGTAAGAAACTTGGAGACAGCAGTAAAAGCTTGTAAAAAAGAGGGCGGTCACGCTCAGATTGCTCTTTCTTATACTTTAGGAGATGCATATACACTTGATTATTGGATGGAGACAGCCAAGAAGATCGAGGATATGGGTGCAGATTCTCTTTGTATTAAAGATATGGCAGGCCTTTTGGTTCCTGCAAAAGCAACTGAGTTGGTACAGGCTTTAAAGAGCGCTACAACACTTCCAATAGATCTTCATACACACTATACTTCTGGTGTGGCTTCTATGACTTACATGAAGGCTGTTGAGGCAGGTTGTGACATTATTGATACAGCCATGAGCCCACTTGCTCTTGGTACATCACAGCCAGCTACAGAAGTTATGGTAAAAGCTTTCGAAGGAACAGAATTTGATACAGGATTAGATTTGGATCTTTTGACAGAAATCTGTGATTACTTCCAGCCAATTCGTGAGGAAGCATTAAAGAGCGGACTCTTGAATCCAAAGGTACTTGGTGTAAATATTCAGACTTTGAAATATCAGGTTCCTGGTGGTATGCTTTCCAACCTTGTTTCTCAGTTGAAGGAGCAGGGCGCTGAAGACCGTTATGAGGAAGTATTAAATGAGGTTCCACGTGTTCGTAAAGACCTGGGTGAACCACCACTTGTTACTCCTTCTTCACAGATTGTTGGAACACAGGCAGTATTCAATGTCTTGATGGGAGAGCGTTACAAAGTAGCTACTTCACAGACAAAGGATATTTTACTTGGTAAGTACGGTCAGACAGTAAAACCTTTCAATCCAGAAGTTGTAGAAAAGGTTCTTGGCGATGATGCAAAAAATGCAATCACTTGTCGTCCAGCAGATCTTTTAGAGCCAGCACTTCCAAAGTACGAAGAAGAAATGAAGCAGTATAAGCAGCAGGACGAAGATGTTCTTTCTTACGCTTTGTTCCCACAGGTTGCTACTGAGTTCTTCAAGTATCGTGAAGCTCAACAGACAGGGGTTGACCCAAGTGCTGCTGATACAAAAAATGGAGCTTATCCAGTTTAATTTTTACTTGATTCGTAGTATAATAAAATCCATTGGTGCTTAGCATCAGTGGATTTTTTATTGTATAGGTGGATTATATTATGTCAAATACAAATGACTTAAATAAAAAGATGAACGAACTTTACAAAAATATGAGTAAAGGTCAAAAACTTCTTACAAATTATATTACTGATAATTATGATAAAGCGGCTTTCCTTACCGCAGCAAAATTAGGTGAGACCGTGGGCGTGAGCGAATCTACAGTTGTTCGTTTTGCCATGTTTTTGGGCTATAAGGGCTACCCAGAATTTCAAAAGGCCTTGGAGGAAACAGTTCGCAACAAGCTAAATTCCGTACAGAGAATGGAAGTGACTTATGGCCGTATTGAAAAAAATGCGGTTCTTAGTTCTGTTTTAGCTTCAGATGAGGATAAAATTCGCGAAACCTTGGAAAATCTCGATGAAGGTATTTTTAATTTGGCAGTGGATACTATTTTGAATGCTCGCAAGATTTATGTTATTGGTATTCGCAGTTGCGCTCCGCTGGCATCATTTTTGGCCTTTTATTTAAATCTTATGTTCGAAGATGTAATTCTTTTACAAACGAATAATTCCAGTGAAATCTTTGAGCAGATGATTCATATGAATGAAAAAGATGTCATTATTGGTATCAGTTTCCCTCGCTATTCCATGCGGACATTAAAAGCCATGGAGTTTGCAAACAATCGCAGCGCAAAGGTAATAACGCTTACTGACAGTGTACATTCTCCTATGAATTTATATTCTTCATGCAATCTGATTGCCAGCAGCGATATGGTTTCCATTGTTGATTCACTCGTTGCTCCTCTTAGTGTAATAAATGCGCTTATCGTTTCACTATGTATGAAAAAACAGACAGAAGTTGCTAGTACACTCGAGACATTAGAAGATATTTGGGATGAATATCAGGTTTACGAAAATGATGAAATTGAACCCATCGAT
>CAVIOJ010000218.1:0-1979 GCA_963644225.1 Lachnospiraceae bacterium
TCCCCACACTGATTGGTTAGTTTTGGGTATTTATCAATGGCAATACGCCAGCCCTGATCATCTGCTAAATGCCAGTGCAAACGGTTAATCTTTACGAGAGCCATTTCCTCAATTATTTTTTTCATGGCCGAAGTATCAAAAAAGTGACGTGCCACATCCACATGAAGTCCACGATAAGTATATGACGGCGCATCTGTCACCCAAGAGTTAAGTACCACGCGCTTGTCATCCATCATCTGATAGAGAGTTGTCAGTCCATAGATGATTCCATCGTCGCAGGATGCCTTGACTGTGATTTTATCTTTGGCTACTTCTAAAACATAGGCTCCCTCAACCAGGCCTTCTACTCGCTCCAAAAAAATTTTTTGAGCCGCATCCTCTACTATCTGGATCTTTGTTCTCTGACAAAAAGCCTCTAATGTCTCGCTGGAAAAATCCCCATAAGAGACTGCAAGCGAATCTGCCAAGGTCAGACTGCCCTCTTGTCCTATATATTCTTTTACTTTTGGAATAATCTTCATATCATAGCCCTCCCATTTTTAGTGGTCTTATAAACTAATATCCATAGTCACCGGCTCTATTCGCTCACCGTAGACACAAAATCTTGCCTTATTTTTTTCTTTTGGAAGACCTATGATCGCCTGAGCTCGTCCAAAATAGGTATGATATCTTCCAGTCAAATACTCATCCTCAGTCTTTGGATTGGCACTGCCAAAGGCAAGAAGGCGTCCCCCTTCTACCGACACTTCAAGCAGCTGGTCATCGTTACATTCAATCTCGCCATTTTCTCCTACTAATGCAAGATCAAGATATACAAGGCGCTCTTCTTCACAGGATACGAGCGCAGAATCTTTTTTGACAGAAGGCAAGTCTTTTTTTACTGGTAAAATATCTTTTTCCTGGGTGATGGCAAGGCGGGTCTTTCCAGTTGCAGAGACTAAAGCAGACTCCCCGACTGCATTGCCTGAAGTATCATATGCCACTGCCCGAATTTTCCCATTCTCATAAGCCACTTCATATGACGTCTGATAATCTTCTAATTTTTTTCTTCCAAGACTCTTTTCATTTACAAACAATTCCACTTCCGATGCCGCCGAATAAATTTCCACGGTAACAAGCGCCCCGTTGCATCCTTGATAAGACCAATGTGGTCTAGCATTGGTGCCGCGCCAAACGGCACGGGCTAATTCTCTGCCCCCATGATTGGCAGGAGTCACGCCAATATATGGCTGCATCTGCCCCGTAAATACCACTTTTGCAAGTCCAGCCTCAGCCGTATCATTGCCCAAGATATCGATTGCTCCGGCATCCGAGAGTTTCCAAGGATATGGCTTGTCGAAGACAAAGTCCTCCGGCTCATAAGAATAACCACCGATACCGACTTCGCCTAAATAGTCCCAGGCAGTCCACATAAAATCGCCAATCAGGTATGGATATTTTTCCACCAAAGGCCAGATACGACCGATATCCTGACAGTAGGTCTCCGATCCAACTACAACCCGGTTTGGATGGGCATCACCTTCCATCTCATAGCGTGTCGTGCCGTAGTTGTAGCCAGCAATATCCAAGGCATCCAAAACGCCCTGTGATACTTTTTCCGCTGCATCCCCGACACTAAGTCGTCCCATACCGCCTCCGGCGCGCTGGGTCATGGCATTGTACTGTTCACTGCTCATAGGCAAAGGAGCCTGGTCCTTCTTTTCTTCTTTATCATCCTCGCCACCTGCGGCAAAATCTGCAATAGGATTACTTGGCATTGCGGCTAAGACAAGTAAGGTAATATTGATTCCTGCTGTGACAGGTCTTGTAGCATCCAACTTTTTTACCGCCTTCACCAGGGTATTTGCCATCTCTACCCCTTTTTCTTCGATAGGTTCTGTCACTTCATTTCCAACGGAATACATAACGACAGATGGATGATTGTAGTCTTTATCCACCATCTGCTGCAGATCCATCTCGTATCGCTCCACAAAACCATT
>CAVIOJ010000218.1:1989-3070 GCA_963644225.1 Lachnospiraceae bacterium
CCCATTGCTGCAATCATAAGGATTCTTTGCCTGATACCAGGTATCCCAAGCCTCATCCATGACATACATTCCCAAGGCATCACAAGCTTCCAACATGGCACGGCTTATTGGATTATGGGCAGAACGGATAGCGTTGTAGCCAAAATCCTTGAGCCGCTTGATTTTTCTCCATTCCGCCTGGGCATAGGATCTGGCTCCTAAGATACCATTGTCATGATGAATGCAGCCGCCCTTCAATAAAGTGACCTGGCCATTTACTAAAAATCCTTTTTGTGCACTCCATTCCAGTTTTCGGATTCCGAAATTTTCTACCACTTCATCAAGCAAAATCCCATTTTCCATCAGACGCACATTAATGCGATACAGGTTGGGATTTTTATCATTCCATAATTTGGCATCAGGGATTGTAATCTGCCCATGTGCTCCCTTTGCCGATGCCACCAAATTGTCTCCATCATAGATATCAACTAAGATCTCTTCTACAGATTTTTCCCCCGTCACCTTCACATCAAAGGAAATAACAGCCGGGTCAAAAGAAAGGGTAGTAATTTTTATTCCATTTGCAGCAATATGTTTTTTTTCTCCTAAAAGAAGCCAAACCGGTCGATAAATTCCAGCACCTGCATACCATCTGCTGTTTGGATGATTGGTATCATCTACCACAACCCGCAGGACATTTTCCTGATTAAAAAGTATGCCCTGACAAGGCACCAAAAATGTTGAATAGCCATAGGAACAACTTCCTATTTTTTTCTCATTTAAAAAAATAGATGCACTCGGATAGACTCCTTCAAATTCAAGGTAGACTTCCTGATTTTCCCAGGAGGCATCAGCTACAAAGCGCTTTTCATATACGTAGTGACCCGACTTATAATAAGCTCCATTTTTTCCAGACAAAGCCCCCTTGTCCCTTCCTAGTTCCTGCATGCCATCGTGTGGCAAAAAGACTTCCTTTATCGGGCCTCCATTTATACGGCAAGTCCATCCTTCCATAAAAGGTATACGTTTCATAAAAATCTCCATTCATTCCATCAATGCAAGGCAGTAAGCCATACACAAACCATAAGTGCCAACATATCAC
>CAVIOJ010000218.1:3080-4341 GCA_963644225.1 Lachnospiraceae bacterium
GCCGGCAAAAAATATCTCCCCTGTACTCCTTCTACCGTCAAAAGACCTGCAGTAGTCCATCGAACCATCATGACAAGAATTGGAATTATGGCATAAATACCTGCTACTACCAAAAGAAAAATTCCATACTTTCTTTCCAATTTTTTTCCATCCTTCGGTGCTTCTAAAACTGCTGCCAAAAGAAGTAAATAATATAAAAAAACAAGTTTGAAAGAAATGACAATATCCTGCTTCCAGCCAAGGTATCCACCAACAACACCTTTAACATAAGTAAATCCCCATACAAAAAAGGTATTCTTCAACTGTCCTAGCCCTACAAGAGGATTTTGTAGATAATACAGAATAGAATGTCCGCTTACCTGGTAGTAGACATTGTAATATTCTCTTCTTAGTACATCATCCAAAACGGCCTTGCCATTTCCCACAAAAATCCCAGCCAATCCTACCGCTACTATCAAAAGGCAGGATAATACTCCAAGGATAAGTCTCTTTTTTTCCTTGCCATCTGCTAAATCGAAGCAGTGAAATAACAGAGGCAAGACAAGAAGTGGCGCGTACAAGGCATTTTTACTAATCAAAAGCAGAATCGCAGCCAAAGCAAACATGAAAAAATCCTTTTTTCCCCAACTTTCCTTTTTACTGCCCACCTGGGTCAAAGTCAGAGCCATAACTACCACAAGACCCGAAAGAAGCGTTCCTTCATAGGAAAAGGATGTGGTCTGCTGCAAGACGATAGGAAGCAGTCCAAAGAGAAAGAAAATTTTTTTTCCCACCGGCGTCCTTCTCATGGCATAGCTGTTGCATCCCACAAATAAAAACATCTGAAAAAAGGCAGCAAAAAGAGCACACCAACCAAAGTTTAGTCCCAAGATTCTGCCAAGAGAAATTCCAAGTCCCGTCAAGACATAAGGATAGAGATTTCCCCCTTTGTATTTTGTCATGGTAGCTTTTTTTAAAGATGTGTCATCCGTCTTTTCATACCAGGACCAGATCTTGTTGTAATCATCCTCGTTGGGATAGAGCATCTGCTTGTCTCCCTCATATTCCTCACCCGTTACAACCTGATTCATCAGATCATCACAAGATCTTCGGATGGCGTAGGTAGTTCCATCTGATGACGTCGTGCCACATATCAAGTTGGAAACCATATAGGCTGCCGCCCCATGATGGGAATCATCTGGCTTGGTATAAACTGGCAGTATGAGATATGTCAAAATTCCAAGTAAAATGGCTAAAAGCGGATAAATCTTTGTAATGCTCC
>CAVIOJ010000218.1:4351-6008 GCA_963644225.1 Lachnospiraceae bacterium
CACAAAATACCCCGTAAGGATTGCTATCATTTGGCCAAATACTATGGTAAAAATCCCCACATAGTGAAAAGCATTATTTTTCCAACCGCAGCGACTCAGAAGAACAAAAAGGCTCAGGAATGCAATTCCTAAGCCCATACAATTACATAACCACCACTTTTTCCTATCTGTGATTGTCATTTTTTTCATCAAACAAAACACTCCTTTTTAAGAGGAAAAGTCAATTCTTTCTATATCAATCTTGCCCTTGCCGCAATACATCAGCTGCAGTGGATAGGTACCATTTGCTGTAATAGCACAGCCCACTTCATGCCAATCCTTGCTCTCATCCAAGTTGATTTCAATAATCTGCGGTCCCACAGTAATGCGAAGGATTCCAGCGCTACCACGAAGTCGCACCTGAAGTCTTACAAGATGAGAAAAGGCAAAATACTTGTACTGGATATATGTCTTGTCCGTCATTGCTGATACGAAACGACACTCTCCATCACTTGTGATACAAGGAATATCTCCTGCCTCAGCCACGGCAGTAAGATGTGGCATATGACCATTGGTTAAGTTACAACAATTGCTGGCTGCATAAGAGCCTTCCGGCAAAAGTGGAAGACAATTTAGTCCTGCAGATGTCATCTCCACCTGGGCAATAGTTCCGTGTGAATCGATATAAATTTCCTCTGCACAGCCCTGACGACTATAGAGATTGGCATTGGTTGGACGATGATAAAATACGAACCAGCGGTCGCCTACTTTTTCTATACTTCCATGATTGTTGCCAGTAGCATTGAGACGATCCTCTGCCGCTCTTCCATTAAAACCAATATCGCCGTTAGAAATAATAGTTCCACGATAGGTAAAGTCCCTATCCGGATACTTACTGGTGGCATAGCAAAGTTCGTGCTCCTGCTCTGATGAGTAGATAAAATAGTATGTCTCGCCAATTTTTCTTATGCTGCTTGCCTCAAAAAAGGCGTGGCCTTCATACCGAGTGCCAAAAGAATCAAACTGGCCTGGCACAATACGCTTTGGCTCAGTTTTAACAGTCAGCATATCGCTATCTAACTCAACCGTAAAAGCCCCCATAAGACTCTCTTTTTCCAAAAGGAGCTGTTCTCTGGTCTTGTCAAACATCCACTCCTCTACCTGCATAAGTTCCTCAGAAAATGGATTGCAAAATGCCTCCGGTCTCTTTTCCTTTGGAAGTGCCAAAGCCCATCCATAGTAGAGACGAATAGTTCCCTTGTCATTGATTACAGCCGGATCAAAAGTGATATTTCTCCAAAAGGTAGTACCGTCAGGATTTTTTACCTCTCCGTAATATTCATACTGTCCATCCGGAGTATCACAAACTGCCACGTGAACAGGTCCCGTAAAGGAACCTCCTGCCAGACAATAATAGAGATAGTATCTTCCGTCCTCTCCCCTTGTGGCATCCGGTGCATACATATATTGGTATTTTTCACTGTAAGAAGGATCCTGCTTGGCCCGGTAATTTATCCCCTTGCTGGTCCAATTTTCCAAATCATCCACAGGTGCAGAATAAATTTCATAATCTAAGATACAAAATTTTTCTCCCCCTTCCTTATCATGAGATCCAAATATATAAACACGATCACCAAAAACATGTGGCTCTCCATCAGGAATGCACACACCCTCTGGC
>CAVIOJ010000219.1:0-3674 GCA_963644225.1 Lachnospiraceae bacterium
CTCTACGAAAAAAAGCCCAGAGACGTTGATTTATAACATCTTCCGAGCTTCAAGTTATTCTTCCATTCACAGACATTAAAGCCCAGAGACGTTGATTTATAACATCTTCCGAGCTTCATAGACGGCTTATTTGACGGCGAATTCTGCGGATTGACAAATAAAAAACCAAAATAATGCCTAATTTAGCATGTTACAAAGGGCGACATATTGACAAAAACAACGACAAATGATAATATTTTTGTTGAAAAAGTACAAAAAATGTATTAAAAGCGGTTCGTAGAGTGTGATACTTTACGAAAATGGGTGATACCTCATGGCAAATGAAATGAAGATAACAGATATAAGTGAAAATGAGCGGCTTCAGCTTATTTCCCGCTTGGTGGACGAGTTGCCGGTATTACGTACAAAGCTTGGAATGTCACAGGATGAGTTGGCAAATCTTCTGGGAATATCCAGGCAGACATACTCTTCTCTTGAAACAAAGCGTCGGAAGATGTCCTGGAGTGTGTATTTATCGTGTGTTTTGATTTTTGATCATAATGATCAGACTCACGACTTTCTGCGAAAAACAGGACTATTTCCAACAAAAATAGAAAGAATTGCTGAGGTGAATAACAGCGAGCAGATGATATCAGCTTTTGTTCAGATGGACAATGATGATATCAAAAATCATCTTGATGAACAGGCTATTCATGCCATCGAAACGGTAATCATGGTTGAATATGCAAGATGTAAAAATGTGCCAGGAGAAGCTGTGGTGAAGGCATTTGATGGGAAGAGGCTTACACAGGTAACAGAGCAGGATACCAAGGCCCAAAAGGCCTTAACTGCAATCAAGGGTTCTGTCGCTCGTAAAGACAATGAAGAATAAAAAGAAAGCAGCTGAATTCAGGCGAAAATACCGGTTGAAAGTAGTTAGCAGTGCTTCTTTGCGCGAAGTTTTAGTGACTCAAGGCTACACGATAGTGGAGTTTAATGGTATAGACGAAAAGAAAGAAGTCGCCAGCCTTATAGATGCCTTGCATTTACAGGATTATATCAGCCATAGTAGAGGTTTTACTTATCAGGATGACAAATATCGTATCATTTTTATTCACGAAGATTTAAATGAAGAAGAGCTATGTATTGTCTTGGCTCATGAAGAAGGACATATATGGAATGGACATATGGTCCAGAATAGTGTGTTTGGAACGGATGTGGTTCAGGAATATGAGGCAAATGAATTTGCACATCACTTGCTGAAGGATAAAACCGGAAAGAAGAAACGAACAAAGCTGATTGTCGCAATCTATGTTCTTGTCATTTTTGTGGGAACAGGAACTATAATTGCCATAAGGCAAAATTACGATAAAACAGTATATACCGAGGATTTGTACCGGACAGAAACTGGTGGCAAATACCATGTCAGAGACTGTATGTATATCAAGGATAAGACGAATGTTTACCGTCTTACACAGGAAGAATTTAATTCGGGTGAATATGAGCCTTGCGAGGCCTGTATGCCGAATAATAGATAATTAAATTTCAAGGGAGGACAAATTTACTATGAAGAAAATTGTATGCGATCTCTGCGAGTGTACAGAGTTCACGAAAGAGGGAGGATTCTTCATCTGTCAGGGATGCGGAACCAAGTACTCTCTTGAGGAAGCTAAGAGCATGATGAAGGAAGTAGAAGGTTCTGCACCCGTCTCATCAGGAGCACCTGCTACAAGTGTGCCAATAGGAAATCCAAATCAGACTCAGATTGATAACCTTTTGCTGCTTGCCACAAATGCATATTCTGCAAGTAATAACGAAGAAACTGAGAAATATTGCAACAGGGCAATTGAATATGATGCTATGTGCTACAAAGCTTGGATGCTTAAAGGTAAGGCAATTGGTTGGTCATCTACTATTACGAATCCAAGAATAGCAGAAGCTGCCCATTCGTTTAAGCAAGCAGTTGATTTTGCCCCTGATGAGGAAAAGGAAAGTCTCACTGATGAAGCGGTCGAAGAGCTTAAACGTATAGGACTTGCATGCGTGTCATTGCGTAAGAAGAGATTTTCACAATATCCAGATAATGAAGAATTAAATGGATTTATGTCAGATATAGAAGCACTTATAGGTGGCTTGGTGGTATTGCTTTCAAAAGAAGAGGAAGTTGCAAAATCCGATGTTTTGTCTGGCCTATTAGGATCATTAGGAGATATTGCACCAATAAAGATTGCACCAATAAAGTTTATATCGATTAAATCGAAAGCTAAAGCTGCAGGTGTTCCAAAAGAATACTTTTCACAGATTGCCGTAATGATGGGAAATGCGGCAATTGAAGGTTATAAGACCACAACAAATAAGTTCAATAATGATAACCGCCCTATGCCAAACGACTTCAAAAAGACATTGGGCGAAGTAGATAATTGCATTTTGTTGCTTGAAATTGCTAATGATGCAAGCGATGACGATGATGATGACGACATTTCGAGACGCGAAAGTATGATTACGATGACAGAATTCACTATCAACATGACAGCATATGCGGATTATAGTAGTTCATATAGAAATTGGATGTTGACCGTTTCATCAAAGGAAGCAAGACGGGAAAACATTAGTAATTATAAAAAGGAAATCCAGGAAATTAAAGACAAAGCGAAAGCGAAAGAAGAAGAAGAACGCAAGAAGGCGGAAGAAGAAAAGCAGGCTCGTATTACTGCCTATTGGGAAGCACACGCCGATGAAAAGGCGAATCTTGAAGCAAAGAAAAAAGGCCATGAGGCTGAGCGTGATAAACTGTCGGCAGAAATTGCTGACCTTGATGCTCAGATTAAGGCCGCAACTCCTACAGACAATGTTCCGTCGGAAGATGAGAAGAAGAGTATTCAGGATCAGATTAGCGAGTTAAACAATAAGAGGTCTAAACTTGGACTTTTGGCAGGAAAAGAGAAGAAGCAGATCGGTGAGGAAATAGCATCTCTTGAAGGAAGAATGTCAGCTCTTGATAGTAAAATCGAAGAGGAAAAGAAAGCACGACAGACTGAGGCTGATGCAAAGATTGCTCCTCTCAAGACAAAGAAAGACGAACTTACAGCAGAGCTTGACACGACTAAGAAGAAAATTTCTGCTATTGAGGCGGAGTTTACTAAAGATCCTGAAGAATGATATTTTACCAAGTCGGGATGTAATTAGATTCTATTTGTGCTGATTTATGAGGTCTATTAGATTCCTGACACTAATTGTCGGGAATCTGATGGGCTTATTTTTATTTATAAATGGTAACACGGCAGATTCGTGAACCAGACCGAAAGGGGCATAGCTATGGGAGCTGGTAATTATTCAGTAGAGGCGTCTTTTATTGAAAATGGAAAGCCCGTCAAAGGAACTTTGACGTTATTTATAGACGAGTATGTATTTGGAGGAAATCGTACCTCTGTTAATTGGGAGAATGTTACATGTGAGCAGGGTACAGAAAAAATTAAGACCTTCCTGCACACAGTTGATAAGCCTTATGTCGTTTTTAAAGAGGGCTCAAAGAGCAGTGTAAGGTATGTTCTGGAGCCTGCTCAGATGAGTGAGCTTCTTTGCAAAGTGAAGGAATTTGCCGATTCTGTTCGCACAAATCGTGTTGCCAAGGAAGAAAAGGCACGCAGGGAAGAAGAAAGACAGCAACAGATTGATAGGGAAAATAGAATTCGTGA
>CAVIOJ010000219.1:3684-4538 GCA_963644225.1 Lachnospiraceae bacterium
AGCAAAGAAAAAAAGAAGAAGAACAAAGAAAAAAAGATGAGCAAGCGCGTCTGGAACGTGAAGTTTTAAATCAGCGTATGGCTGAAAAGCAGGTCCGAATTCAATGCGAGGTTGAGGCTGCCAAGTCAAAGCCGAATCAGGTTGTTACCATTGAATCTATCTCTAAAAAGGCGGCAGCCTGTATTTTGGAAAATCCCTATAGAACGCTGGGTGTATCATGCCTTGCTACCAATGAAGATGCTTACTTTGCTTTGGATAAACTGAAGAAATTGGCAAGGCTGAAGGCTTTGGAGTCCTATCGGTCTCCGTTTGATCTTGCTGGCTTGGAAAAGCCAATACGTGATCTGAGCATTGCTCAGAACGCCCTCGTGCTTTTTAAGGATAAGAACAATAAATTCTTCTGGTATGCTGAGTCAGATGCGTGCGTAGCGTGGCAGAGCGGAAAGTACAGAATTGAGCTTTCCAAAGAAGGAGAAGAGTACGGTACTTACGATCTATTCTTGGCCAACTATATGTATGCTATTCTCTGTGACCCAAACTTTAATACTGCAGAGACCTGGAAGAGAGTTTTGAACTTTTATTGCTTCATCTGCAAACAAGGAAGTTGTGAACTGCTTCGCAGTCGTTTTACCGAGAAGGAATTGCTGGGCCTAAGCAATGCTGATTTGCTGAACAGCTTCCGCAGTGCGATTTTTAAGCCTATACTTTTATTATGCGAGCGTGATGATTTAGACGCAATAATTCGTCTTCATAAATATATAAAAGATTGTAACAATCGTTTGTTAAATGGCTTGACGAGAAATGTTCTAAGCAAACTGGTTTCCTGGTTTACTGACAAAGAGGCGGATATACTA
>CAVIOJ010000219.1:4612-5637 GCA_963644225.1 Lachnospiraceae bacterium
ATCTTGGTGAAGTCAGTGATGAGGAAGTCATTTCAGATGAGCAAGGTGCGGAAATTAGAAAACGAGGAGAAGATTACTGCAGAGTGGTTGAGCCAGTGCTAGAGATTGTTCTTCGCGATTTTCGTGGCGACACCGTGCGCTATGATATGATCAAGGAGTCATATCGTCATGCGACTTATCAGCTGATGTGTGAATTGAACAAATGTGATAACAAATCCGATGCAATTTTATTTGCTAATAAATGCTTTAGTTACTGTAATGCTGATGACAAAAAACGTATTCAAAACACATTTGGTGAAGCTAATATCAAATCGATTGATTGGAATATACCACATACTAGTTGGGATGTTAAAGGAGATGACTTCTATTATGGTAGAGGCTGCACTGTAGATTATACGCAGGCGTTGTATTGGTACCACAAAGCAGCTGATGAGGGCAATATGTACTCTACAAATAGTATCGGCATCTGTTACCAGAAGGGGCATGGTGTGCCTCAGTCAGATGAACAGGCGGCACAGTGGTTTGAAAAAGCATGGAAAGCAGGAAACCCGCAGGGAGCTTATAACCTAGCAGAATGCTACTTTTCCGGAATTGGTGTTAGAAAGAGTATAGACCAGGCCTTAAACTATTGGGGAGAGGCTGCTAAACTTGGCCATCCTTCTGCACAGCAACGCAAAGATTCTGTATTTGCTACAGTGCAGGTGGAGAGAAGAAATCACCGTGCAAGAAATCACATTTGCCATGATATTGGCTTCCAAATGACTACTGGGCCTGGTATCTATGTAGAAGTTACAATAAATCAGGCAGCAAACGTCTTCCTTGTCAATGCACAGGGATACCAGAAATATTTAAATGGCGACGAATTTCAGACATCTGGTGGGTATGCTTCAAACTCACCATATAGAATAGTAATTCCTTCATCTAATCACTGGTATGTAATTGTAGACAATGGTGATGGCCCAATTTCTGGCATCACATCAAGTGCAAAGGTGAAGAGAATTTGATTGGAGGTACCTATGTCGGAC
>CAVIOJ010000220.1:0-5543 GCA_963644225.1 Lachnospiraceae bacterium
CTGGACAGGTTTTCAATTTCCTGTGAAGCACCCTTTTTTTTTTTTTTTTTTTCTTCATCCGGAGCATTATCAACAGCCTTAGTAAAGCAATTAACAGACTCCTCAATTCTAATATTGCCTAAAGTAGACTGCCAACCAGCAGCCTTTCCTTTAAGGAACCAAGCCTTATAGTTGTTAGGATCAATCTCAATAATTTTATTACAATAACTTTCGGCTTCTTTCTGATTGCTGGATTCGTAGGCACTTTCCGCCATCTTATAGTAATTTTCGATCGAACCGGAATTATCTACCTTTACAGTACTACCGGAAACATCTACATTACCCTCAATCATCATCTTCTTTGCTTCTTCGATTGAATACTTTGTACCACACGTTTGGCAGACAAATACTCCATCCTGTTTAATGAGATCAGTACCACCGCACATCTCACATACTAGTTGCTTCATAAAATTGTCCTCCTTTGCCAGATGGCTGTTTTGAAATTATAATTCAACGTGATGATCTTTTTGCCTTGAGTCTACACGTTCAATATGCTCCTTTGACAAAACCGTTGTAAGCATTAAAACCCACATAATGATCATAACAACAAAATTTATTATAAGCGATAATTTAAGGCTCATGATATTCGCAGTGAAAGCCGTAATCAGGCAAATCACAAATTGTATAATCAGATAAACCGCAGCCATTGTCATTCCCGGATATCTGTAAAATCCATCCTTGGGTCCATGACTCTTACCTTTTAACAATGCCCATATAATAAACTGAGATGCAAAAGCGATTATGTCAAATATTAAAGTTGTCCATATTGCCGGTGTATATACTGTCGGTATAATCAATAATAAAAATGCTGATAGTGCAAATAACAGCAGCCAAATTATGATACTGATAATTTTGGATTTATTCATTACTAGCCCTCCCTTCTGTTCCCGCATTTAGGGCAAAATTTTCCGGGGCGTTCAAATACATAACCGCATTTAGAACAAGCACCTTTTGAAGATCCGATAGGATGACCACATTCATCGCAAAAGGCTGATCCAGGAATGATTTTGGCACCACACTCTTCACAAAATTGATCTGCAGCATTCTGCTGCATTCCACCAAGGGCAGTTCCAAAAGCCGCGCCTACGGTATTCCCCACGGCTCCGCCAACTCCCGCCATCATACCCAGGCCAATACCAGCGCTACTAAAATTACCTGCACCTTCATTGGCGGCCATTTTCTCGGCTACATCAAATCCTCTTTCTTGTTGATATGTATAACCTTCAATTGAACGTTTCTGAGCAATACCTTGAGCCTGAATTACCGTCTTCTGGGATTCAGTCTGTTGGTCAATGACGCCTACCTGCTGACGAATTTTAGCATCAGCGATATCTGCATATTGTCTATAATGCAAGTTCTTGAAATTTTCATACTGTGGATCGCCGTCTGGTTTTACAACTCTTGTTACAAAAAAACGTTCAAGTGAGATTCCATAATCAGCAAAATCCTTTATTAAACGTTCTTTTAAATCATCAGAGAATTCCAGTAAATGTTCGTCGATCTCGAAAATACTTATTTTGCTTGCTTTTAATGTTTGAGCTATATAGGTTTTCACCCTTGCCATCAAAAATGCTCTGAAATATGATACAAGCTTTTCTCTGCTCAAATCCGGTTCAGTCCCAACCAGGCGAATTAGCAATTGTTTTGAGTCCTGAACTCTCAAGCTCATTTCACCACCGGCTCCAACTGATATAGGAAATCCGTATGTAGGCTCCATATACTGAACTTTACTATCTGTCCCCCAATTTATAGCCATCTGCTCGACTTTATTTATAAAATAGACTTCACAGTGAAAGGCAGATACTCCACCAGTTGGGAGATTAATAATCTTGTTAAGAATCGGTATGTTCTGTGTTTCAAGCGTATATCTGCCGGAACCAAACAAATCTAGCGGCTGTCCATTTAAGAAAAATATAGCCTCCTGCGATTCATGAACAATAAGCTGTGAATTTGTATTAAAATCTTCTGCAGGATGCTTCCATACAAAGGTACTATTATCTCCTTCGTATTTTATGACGTCTGCTATTGGCATATTCATTCCTCCTTGCGTTTTCTGTATCCCTTATACTCACCAGAAACAATTCTGCCATCACCTGGTCTTTGAGCATCATAAGGAATCGCCCAATCACGTCCAAATTTAACGGCTCCGTCTATTTTTCCTTCAGTGCACATTATTTGGACTGTTCTTGGCTTTTAATTCCACCTCTCAGCAATTTCTTTAACAGTCGTATATCCTTCTATCATGCCTTTTTATTTTCCTTTCGCCATAAAAAAGCACCTTGAATTTTTCTTTCCTTAGCTATTTATAATACATCCATTTTCATCATACTCGCTTAGGCGAAAAAACTCTAGCATTTTTCTACTTTTTGTCTCACTTTTACAACCGTTTTTGAACAACATTACCATTAAATTCTCTTTAAAAGGTGAAAAAAGTGAGACAAGGAGGGCGATGTCATGCCAAAGCCGCGTTCAGATACAGGCCGTAAGAATCTGATCAGCGAGAACCTCATCGAGCTTCGGCACCGCCACAATCTTTCCCAACGAGATCTTGCTCATGAGCTACAGTTGATTGGCTGCGATATGGATAAAAATGTAATTACCAGAATCGAAACCCAGAAAAGATATGTGACGGATATCGAAATCAAGAAGCTATGTGAAGTACTTGACACAACATTTGAAGAATTAACGAAGGAGTAATAGCAGATGACTGGTAATTCCCTGACATCTGCTATTTTATTGCACAAAAATAAGGCCTGATGCCATCTGATCATCTCAGACAGCACCAGGCCACAGCCTCATCCTATATTCACTTAAACTCTTTCAGCCACTGGCCTTTCAGCATGATCGTCGGCGTAGACTTGTACCGGTAACCCGACTGCTCATAAACCTTCATTTTTCTGTATTCTTTGACTGCCATAATCCTTGTCCTCCTTGATTCTTTGACTCATTGAAGCTGTGCATCGAAGTTGCTTAGATTAGACCCACGCAAAAAAGACGCCTTTCTAAGATTTATTTCTTAGAAAAGCGTCCTTGATAAGTACAAATTATTCGGTTTGTCTTTTGGCTCTATGGTACTTGCTATACTTTGAAATTAGTATTATGAAGTATTCAGCAGTATGTATTTGCTGTACTCTTGCTGTACTTTTTTATTCAAAGTCCTCGGAGCCTTGTAAAATAAGGGATTATTTATCAATAGACTTCATCGTCGGAAATATTGCCCGTCCCACGGTATTTGTCCGTTTTATGCCTTATTTACAAGTAGTATCAACTTTTGCAAAACAGTATTATCAAGCAATATACAGTGTTTATCTAACGCTTTTTGCTGTGCAAATGCTGTACTTCCGATTTTGTGCTGTACCTGAGCAAAAGACTACCGGACTCTTTTCTAAAAAACGTCTAAATTTGCCGATAAGTTGTCTAATGCTTCCTTCTTTCTCATGTCGGTCACCTCAGCATAAATATCCATTGTTGTCTCAATGCTGGCGTGCCCCATGATTGACTGAATGACCTTTACGTTTGTTTCGTTCTCGCAGAAACGTGTACAGAAAGTATGTCTCAGATGGTGGCAGGAGAAATGAGGAATAATCACAGGTTCGCGATGCTCATTCTTAGCTTTCACAATCTCTTCGGCGTTGTGTGCCTCATAGATTCTCTTAATAACTCTGTTGATTGCCTGCGGATTGTGAATAGTATCAAAGCGATTGGTAAAAATAAATCCTGTCATCCCATCAACCACCGCTGCAGAAAATCCCTCTTCCATCTGGCGGTCATATTCTTCCTTCAGAACCTCATATACCTGATTCATCATCGGAAGAACTCTGATACCTGCATTCGTCTTTGGAAGTGATACCTTGAATTCACATTTGTAGGTATCCTCTCGTCTCGGATAATAGGTCATCTGATGGTTGATATTGATGATACGCTTCTCCAAATCCACGTCCTCCCAACGGAGGCCCACCAACTCACCAATTCTGCATCCGGTTCCAAGCAACACCGTAAAGAAAGGAAGCCATCCCACAAACACCGGGCTTTGAGCAATATAATTCATAAATGCTCTCTGCTGCTCTAATGTTAGTGCATGCCGGATTCCCTTCCTGTTACCGGTCTTTTTCTTCAATTCAGCCATAACGCCATCGGACGGATTGTTCCTTATAAGGCCGTCACGAACTGCCAGCTGAAATGTCGGATGCAATACTGTATGGATGGAATCCAGCGTGTTAATCTGAAGTCCCTTGTTATGCAAAAGGTCGTAATAAAACTGAAGCACATCAGAATATTTCACCATACCAATCTTTTTCTTGCCAAAACCATTTCTGATGAAACGGTCATACATGTAATTATAATTGGATCTGGTGGAGCTTCTTAATTCTGACTTGGTAGAAATATATCTGTCGAACACGAAATTAATATCCGCATTTCCTGCCACATACACATCCAGGCCATCTAACTGGTCCTTTACCAGCTTCTCCTCTCGCTCACGTAGCTTCTTCAAATCCTTGGAATAAATGTAACGCCTTACTCCATTTGGATCCGTGTACCCATACACATACTTGCCGTCGCTCGCTCTCTGGAACTCTCCCTTCCTAAGTACCCTACCTTTAGTATCTTTTCTTGATGCCATTGTAAATCTCCTTTCAAAATGAAAGAAAAGAGATTTGCACTTATTTTCGCGATTGTCACAAGCCAAGTGGCCATGCTTGCATGAACATTTGGCGACGACCGCGAACCTGAGAAGCACAGCTTCTCACGGCTCCTGGGAATCCTTCTCGTAAAGCAACTCTATGCCCTCTTTCATAGCTTCGGTCATAGTCTTGTTGATAGACTCAGCATACGCCTTCAGCCTCTGGTATTCCCTCTCATTAAATCGAACCGATACTTTATGAACCATCGGCTCTTCTAACTTTGGTCTTCCCATCCGTGCCATCGGCATTACCTCCTCGCTCAACTTGATTACATTTTACTTATTGACGGGCAATTAGTCAAGAACATTTTCAAATAAATAAGTGCAAATCCTTTCCGACTACTCTACGATGTGAAATGTCTCCAAGTACTCCTCGAAGATATCGCAGTTCACCAGCACCAGCTTATTCAGCTTGTAAATAGCGCCGGCATCCCTGGCCATATCCTCGAACTTGGACTGACACATGGAGTAAAGCTCCGCTCCCTCCTTGTATCTGACAAATCTCTTTCGGTCGACTTTCTTTCTCTGCTGCATAGTAGTATGCCTCCTTCAAAATTATTGAAGCGTCTGCTTCTACTACTAAGGAAAGATTGCAACCCCTGTATACTCGGTAAAGATTTACACTATCGAATAATACTGATTATCATTGTAAATCAGCCCGTTTAGCATTTATCCCCACTATCTTCTTGAACTTGCTCCTGTTCTTCAAGCTTGGCAAGAACCTTTTTGCCATATTTCTTTATCACACGTGCCATGAACTCAGCAGCTATGATCATATTCTGCCTGGATTTCTCATCATCCTCCGGCATGCATACCTCTATGC
>CAVIOJ010000221.1:0-5351 GCA_963644225.1 Lachnospiraceae bacterium
TAGGATTCTTCTTGATTTAGTCGGAGTATGAGAAAATGCCAAGTGTCTTAAGAAAAGTTTAATATTTTATAAAGGGATTTTTCGTATCTTATAAAGGCATAATTTGTTATAGTTAATTCAGTTATTATATGTTTGCTAAAGGGAAGCATCATTTACCTGCAGACACAAAATAAAGGAGAAGCGATATGATAGAAAAAATCAAAAAGCATAAGAAACTTACAATTGTTATTGTAATACTTCTTATCGTTGCAATCGTAGGAGGCATTATTTTTGCAAAAACAAAAGCGTCCTCTGGAACTGATGTAGTTTATACAAGTGGAGCCCAGGCTTTTTATCTTAGCAAGCAGGATATGACTACAACAGTTAGTACCAGCGGAAAGGTGGAGAGCAAAAATGCTTCTGAAGTAACCACAGAGGTCTCTAGTTCTATTGAGACATTAAATGTTTCTTTAGGAGATCATGTAGAAGAAGGTGATGTACTTTGTACTTTCAACGGTGATGAAATCAGACAGCAGATTTCAGATTTGGAAAAACAGAATGCATCCGCCAAAAAAACTAATGATAATACCATTGCAAAGGCAAAAAGAGCAGTGGATACAGCACAGGCAAATGTAAATGCAAAGGCAACAGCCCTTACTAATGCCCAGAACAATTATAATACCATCAAGTCAATCTTAGATAACGAAGGGACTACGGAAAATGCAGATGCTCTTGCGCAGGCACAGGCCAATCTCATGACGGCACAAAGCGATTATGATGCTGCAAATCAGGAACTTATATCTGCAACAGATGTTTATAACGAAGCCAAGGATACGACAGTTGATACAGGAACAGAACTTACTAAGTTATATCAGCAGTTAAACAATCTGACTGTAACTGCACCTCAGTCTGGAATTATCACCCAGCTTAATGTATCAAAGGGAAGTATTCCGAGCAACGGTTCATTGATGCGTATCGAAGACGATAGTGATTTGATTGTAAATGTAAATATAAAGGAAAAAGACATTTTAAAAATCTCAGAGGGGCAGAGCGTAAGTATTACTTCTGATGCCATTGGAAGTGACCAGGTATTTAAAGGAACTGTAGAAAAGGTGGTTAATTTTGCTGCCGCTTCTTCTGATACGACATCTTCATCTTCTAGCAGTTATAGTGCGACTGTTGCCTTGGAAGCTGGTACACCACTTTTACTTGGTATGTCAGTAAATGTAGAAATTGTTTTAAATGACGAAGGAGAGTCTTTGGCTGTCCCTTATGATGCAATTGCAGTGGATGAAGATGATTCTTCTTATGTCTTCGTTTGTGATGCCGCTGATGATGGTAAGTATCAAATTCGAAAGGTTACTGTTACAACTGGAACCTCAAATGCCTATTATACAGCCATTACATCAGATGAACTTTCCGAGGGAGATTTGATTATTAACTACCCAAGTGAAGTAACTGAGGGAGAGACTACAGAAGTCTATATTCCAGAAGATCAGGTGCTAAGCGGTGATACGGACGGCACATTTACAGACTCTAGTGTTGCATATTAAAGGGGGCTCCTATGGAAAATACAAACGTAATTAAGATGCAGGGCATCGTAAAGCGTTATTATGAGGGACTTCCCAATGAGTTAGAGATTTTACATGGCATTGATTTGTCGGTAGAAAAAGGTCAGTTTTTATCTATTGTAGGAGAATCTGGCTCGGGAAAAAGTACCCTTATGAATATTATTGGTGCCTTGGATCGCCCTACAGAGGGCAGTTATTTCTTGATGAATCAGGACATTAGCAAACTAGATGATGATCATCTGAGTGACATTAGAAATCAGGAGATTGGATTTGTTTTTCAAAACTTTCATCTGATTCCTAGGATGAGCGCTCTTCGAAATGTGGAGATTCCACTGATGTATGCCAATCTTTCCCCGAAAAACAGGAGGGAGAAGGCTATGGAACTATTAGAGATAGTAGGCATGCAAGATCGTGCCGACCACAAGCCAAATGAACTATCTGGTGGACAGAATCAGCGTGTGGCTATTGCTAGAGCCATGGCCAACAATCCTGGTATTCTCTTGGCAGATGAGCCTACGGGAGCCTTGGATTCCAAGACTGGTCATATGGTTATGGATATTTTTCACAAGCTGCATGAAGAGCAAAATAAGACTATAGTTCTTATTACCCATAGCCAGGAATTAGCACAAGAGACCCAGCGCGTGGTTACCATATCCGATGGCAGAATTACAAAAGATAAAAGTATGGGAGGAATAAGCTAATGAATTTTTCAGAAAGTATTCGTCTTTCTTTTGAAAATATTAAGACAAACAAACTTCGTTCTTTTCTCACCATGCTTGGTATTATCATAGGAATTAGCGCGGTTATTACTATCACAACCATAGGTACTTCTCTAAAGAAGACCATCGCTTCTACCATGCGCGAATTAGGCGGAGCCAATCTCATTTATTGTTACGCAGATGTGATATATCCGGAAGACATGACGGAAGAGCAGTGGGATACTTGGGAATATCCGCAAATGACGGATAAAGAGAAATTGACTTACGACAAAATTATAAAATTGAAAGAAGATTTTGCTGGCAGGATAGATGCTGTTATGGTTGCGGAGGATATATCTTACAGTGCAAGCAGTACAGGAACAGCAAAAGATTCTTCTGTAAATGTTTATGTATCGGGTATTACGCCAGGGTATCTGGCTGCTTCAAAAGTTGATATCAGCTCCGGCAGAGACATAAGTGATGCAGACAATCGTAATGTCAAAGCAACTGCCGTGGTATCGGATCTCTATGTAAAATATGCCTGTGATGGAGAAAACCCAGTTGGAAAAGAAATATCCATAAAGGCAGAAGATGGAACAATTCAAAAGTTTTACGTTGTGGGAGTTTATCACTTTGATAAGACGAAAAACGGAATAGATGCCACTACTAAAGAAAAAGATATTACAACTTATATCTATGTTCCTTATACCTATGCCCATGAGACCAACAAGGCAAATGGTATGGAAAATGATACGACAAACTTCAATATTATGGCAACAGACGGTACAGATACCGAGTCCTTGATTTCAGATCTTATCGCTTATTTTGATACGAATTATTATGCGGAGAATAGCAATTTTGAACTTACAGCCTATGATATGGCTTCTGAACTTTCTTCCATCGATCAGGTGCTCAATGTTCTAACGGTAGCTATCTCTGTAATTGCTGGAATCTCTCTTATTGTAGGTGGAGTAGGCGTTATGAATATCATGCTTGTCAGTGTGGTAGAGCGAACCAGAGAGATAGGTATTAGAAAGGCTCTTGGAGCTAAAAATAAAAGTATACGCAGACAGTTTTTGATGGAAGCGGTGGTTATTTGCTTTGTAGGTGGAATTATTGGAATTCTGATTGGGGTTTTAAATGGATTTCTTTTGGCCCAGGTGGCAGGAGCCATAGTTAGAAATTATGAATCCAGCCTTGGTGCTATGGTGACTATTTCAGTCAGTCCTTCTATTACGGCTATTATTATATCTGTTACATTTTCTATGTTAATAGGAATTATTTTTGGATATTATCCGGCCAAGAGAGCAGCCAACTTATCACCAATCGATGCACTTCGATATGAATAATTCTTTAAAGATTGAAGCTGTTTAGGATATTTAAAATCCACTTCGCTATTTTAAACTAAAAAAAGGATGTAGGCATTTACCTACATCCTTTTTAATATGTCTTTGGTTAAAGAAATTATAACTGAGGACCTGCAGAAACAAGTGCCTTACCAGCATCATTGCCTTCGTATTTAGCGAAGTTCTTGTTGAATCTTGTAGCAAGATCTTTTGCTTTCTCTTCCCACTCAGAAGCATTTGCATATGTATCGCGTGGGTCAAGGATTCCAGAATCAACACCAGGAAGCTCTGTAGGAACTTCGAAGTTGAAGTAAGGAATGGTCTTGGTAGGAGCATTCTTGATGTCACCATTTAAGATTGCATCGATGATACCACGAGTATCCTTGATAGAGATACGTTTTCCAGTTCCGTTCCATCCTGTGTTTACAAGGTAAGCCTTAGCACCGCTCTTTTCCATCTTCTTAACAAGTTCTTCTGCATACTTTGTTGGATGTAATTCCAAGAAAGCCTGTCCGAAGCAAGCAGAGAAGGTAGGAGTAGGCTCTGTGATTCCACGCTCTGTACCAGCAAGCTTTGCTGTAAATCCTGACAAGAAGTAGTACTGTGTCTGCTCTGGTGTCAAGATAGATACTGGAGGAAGTACGCCAAATGCATCAGCTGAAAGGAAGATAACATTCTTTGCTGCTGGAGCAGAAGAGATAGGACGTACGATGTTCTCGATATGGTTGATTGGGTAAGAAACACGAGTGTTCTCTGTAACGCTCTTGTCTGCAAAATCAATCTTGCCATCAGCATCAAGTGTAACATTCTCTAAAAGAGCATTTCTCTTGATTGCATTGTAGATGTCTGGCTCAGAATCTTTGTCAAGGTCGATAACCTTAGCGTAGCATCCACCTTCGAAGTTGAATACACCATTGTCATCCCAACCGTGCTCATCATCACCGATCAAAAGACGCTTAGGGTCTGTAGAAAGGGTAGTCTTACCTGTTCCAGAAAGACCGAAGAAGATTGCTGTGTTCTCACCATTTAAGTCAGTGTTTGCTGAGCAGTGCATAGAAGCCATACCCTTAAGTGGGAGATAGTAGTTCATCATTGAGAACATACCTTTTTTCATCTCACCGCCGTACCATGTGTTGATGATAACCTGCTCACGGCTGGTAATGTTGAAAGCAACACAAGTCTCTGAGTTAAGACCGAGCTCAGCGTAGTTTTCAACTTTTGCTTTTGAAGCATTGTAAACAACGAAGTCTGGCTCGAAGTTTTCAAGTTCTTCTGCAGTTGGCTGGATGAACATATTTGTAACGAAGTGTGCCTGCCAAGCTACTTCCACGATGAAACGGATAGCCATACGTGTGTCTTTGTTAGCTCCGCAGAATGCATCAACTACGAAAAGTCTCTTATTAGAAAGCTCTTTCTTTGCGATGTCTTTTACAACTGCCCATGTGTCCTCTGTCATAGGGTGGTTGTCGTTCTTGTACTCGTCGCTTGTCCACCATACAGTGTCCTTAGAGTTCTCGTCTACAACGATATATTTGTCTTTAGGAGAACGTCCGGTATAAACACCTGACATAACGTTAACTGCGCCAAGTTCACTAACCTGACCTTTTTCGTAGCCTTCGAGTTCTGGCTTTGTCTCTTCATTGAATAATTCTTCAAAAGAAGGATTGTGCACGATCTCTGTGGTTCCTGAAATACCATACTTGCTTAAATTGATTTCTGCCATTTCTTTTAACCTCTTTTCTGTATGATTTTTAATG
>CAVIOJ010000222.1:0-5321 GCA_963644225.1 Lachnospiraceae bacterium
GATAAAAGCTAATAGCAAATCTTCGTCAGTGTTAGAAGATTTTGCCATCTCGCGCTGTCGTGCTATCGACTATCCAAACTTCGAGAAAAAAGATGCAGACGATGACTTTTCCGGTTTCCTTCGCTATGAAAAAGATATCGAGATCAGAAACGATAATTGCATCCTTGTAATCGATAGTGCTGCAGAGGGTGTAGAAGTATTTTTAAATGACATCTCACTTGGTATACAGATTGTACCAAGCTTTATCTATGATCTGACTCCATACAAAAAAGAGGGTATAAACAAGCTTCGCATCGAAGTTGCTTCTACCCTGCAAAGAGAAAGACGAAAAGATGTGGGAATGGAAAGTCTGATACTCGGTATCGAGCCAAAAGCGGCTGATCCAGATCCAATTGGAATCACCGGAAAAGTGACTTTATATTTTGCTTGATACGTGCCAAAAAATTACAAAAATGAAGTAGCGGCAGACGGATGCCTGATGTAAGCATCCATATTTTTCCATAGGAGCGAAGCCAAAAACCATCAAGGTTTAGGCTTCGCTTTCCTCTTTTTACCGACACGGCAACACCACAGATTTTATCCATCTCTATCCAGCCATCAGGATTTGGATTTCCATCTCCCTGGGTCAAAACCAAGTTTTCCTTGAAATCAATCGCACGGTGGAGAATATAATCGCCGCAATAATTTTTTTGATGAAAGAGGATTATATCACCTTTTTTTACAGAGGCAGAAAGCGGCATTACACAGATGTTATCAATGCCAGGTCTAAGAAGCGGCAACATTGATCTTCCTGTAAGGCAAAAAGAAAGAGGGGCAAAATCCTCTTTCTCAATATTTCTGTTATAATCAATCCATTCTGCAATGGAAGCATTTCTCGTCTCCATAGTAATCCCTCAAATCAAATCTAACTGTCTTAGTAGTTCCATACGATTTTTTACTATCGAAGAATTTTCGTCAGAACCCTCTTTTGTTTTTGGCAAAAACAAATTGGCGATTCGCTTTATGCCGATAGAAAAAATCGAGCTAAGGCGCATCTTGTGACGCAACTGCCAGGCGGTGCGAATATTGGATTTTAAAATAGACAACTTTAAACCAAGTGCTTCTATTCCACTTCCCGCATTGCCCTTACAATAAGCATCATAGGTTGCGATGGCATCCTCCTTTTGTCTATCACAAATGCAAAAATCCTCCAAAAGTTTTAGAGCATCCTCTTTTTTTACATCTGAGGTCCAATTTTTATCATGAGAAAATCCAAAGAATTCTTCCCCGATCAAAAGTACTGTAGCAAAAAATTTATCGTATTTTAGTGTCTTTAAATCAGACCTTAGTCGAGGCAAATCCATCTGATCTCGGTAAGCCCCGAAAAACTCATTGACATCGATAAGCATGCGAGGAGTTGCTTCCCCATGAAGATAGTGGTTAATCATATGAGCAACGATAAAAATCATATGGTCGGTCATACCCAGTGTCTTGATAGGATGACCCAGGTTGACCAGGCTTACAAAGTCCTCCTTGGGATGTATCAAAAAAACGTCCTTGGCCTTGGCTCCTTCCACCAGACTCTCATCCGCGTTGCAAAGCATGACATGAAGTTCTATGAGTCCTATAGTCGGATGCCAAATCTCACCGTGGTGGGTTCCTGGGACTCTTTTTTCCATGGCAAATCCTTTTCTTTGCGCCCAATCATAAACCACTTTTTCATCGGACTCGTCTACATATAAATCCACATCACATCCACTGCGAAGTTCTGGCCTTTTATATGAAGTAGCCAAAGCCTGCCCCTTCATCACCACGTTTTCTATACCAAGTTCTTCTAACTGGCCTTGAAAATCGGCCAAAAGTTCTGCACTGCAGATGCGATTTAGGGCCATGGTGCGCAATTTTTCCAGCTGATTTAAATAGATGTCATCTGGACAATTTAGACCCTGACCAAGCTTTAGGGCATACTGAAGAAATGGCAAAAGTTTTAGAGTCTGAGCAATTCCCAGCATATTTATCCAATATCCCTTGATATCTTTTTTTTGATGCAGGGCATCAATTTCTGGGATTTCATCCCACAAACTGCACTTGATCAAATATGTCAAATCACAAATTTCTTCTGTCAAGTCTTTAGTCCTCCTCTTTTATTGCCCTAAAAGATGGTTCTTTCTACCAACTTTGCCGCCTCATTATCCGGGCGACAAGCCAGATGGTAAAAAGGAATTTTTTCTGCCATCTCTTTTAATACATGCATCTGTCTCATCATAATTTTTGCATCCCACATAGGAAGATGACCCTGCTGCAGTAGACGCTCATAGGCCTCCCTCTTGCTCATTGGTCGAATAGAGTTTTTTTGGGCCTGCTCCAACTCGATGATTGCAGCGATAGGAGCCGATTCCTGCACCATAATCTGATCACTTCCATCCCAAGGCATGCCATAGGCAATCGCCACACCATCCTCTAAAAGAACTGCCGGTGCATCGGAAGAAATCATATGGCAATCAAAGTTATGCTGCCACAATTTCGCCTGAGTGGATTTGCCCATACCGCTGGGGCCACAAAATAGAATGGCTTTTCCCTGGTAGACGATACAGGAAGCATGTATGATACTTCCTCCATGCAAAGGCAAGGAGGCATCCACTGCTGTATGAATCACAGAAAAAATCTCTTCACGACTTCCATCAGAATGGTAAGTTCCCTTTTTGTAACCATCTTCCATGTCCAGTCCAAAGTAGGCATCTTCTTTCTTTTCTCCCCAAGTAGAATCCGGTGCTACAAAGAAGTAGCCCCCCTCCTTCGTCACCACCTTGGCTCCACCAAACTTTTGAATTTTGTCTTTCTCAAGGAATACTTCCTCCTTTGACAAATCCAATGCCATGGAAAAGTCATAAGGCTGTTGGGTCAAAAATTTTTCCCAGGACTTAGGCACATCCATCCGAGGGGTTTTCAGTTTTGTCTTTGCAAAATAAAATGACATTTCATCCATATCAAAATCTTCCATTTTTCAACTCCAATGTTCTACTGCAAATATGAAGAAGGGACGGTCTGTGGGTGATGACGATACATGTCTTATCGCCGCAGGCCCGCTTTAGATTTTCCACAATTGCCTGCTCCGTAGATAGATCCAAAGAAGCCGTCGCCTCGTCTAAGACCAAAATCGGTGCCGTCTTAATGACAGCTCTTGCGATGGCGATTCTCTGGGCCTGTCCCTCTGAAACCAGCCCACCTTTTTCTGAAATCGGGCTGTCGAGTCCAAGAGGAAGTCCTCGTACAAAATCACTGGCTTCTGCAATCTCAAGTGCCTGCCACATCTTTTCTTCCGTGGCATTTTCATTTCCCATAAGAAGGTTGTCTCTAATGCTGCCAGAAATCAGGGTATTGCCTTGCGGCACATAGGAAATCAGTTTTCTAGTAGTTGCCGATATCTTGGTCTGATGCCCTGCACTATCATATAAAAGCACTTGTCCTTTTTTTGCCTCCGTAAGAGCCAAAAGCAGACGTATAATGGTAGTCTTTCCAGCACCACTGCTTCCTACGATTCCAACAATCTCTCCAGGGGCGATATCAAAGGAGAGATCCGATAAAATCTCTTTTCCATTCTCCTCATAGGAAAAGTCGATATGGTCTGCCAAAATCCCAATCATTCCTTCTAAGCAAACTTCATCTTCTATCGTCTCCTGAGGCATATCCCAGATTTCTTTGATACGACCGGCTGATACGATGATGGCTACCAGTTGCTGTAAAAGCGACTGTAAAGACTGAACCGGGCTTTGAATCTGTCCCACCAGAGTCAAAAGAAGTGTCACAGTTCCGTAAGTGATTTCTCCATTTACCAGACGCATTAGACTGATACCAAAGGCAAAGAGATAGGAGCCTGAAAAAATCAATCCCATGGCAATTCCCACGCCGAAGCTTGCGGCTGCTCTCTTTTTTATGATGCCATAGCGGATTTCCCAAAAATGGCGCATCCTTTCTCTATTGTATTCTTCTCTGGTAAAGCTTTTTGTCACCACCAGATTGCCCACGCTCTCCTGCAAAAAGGCACGATATGCGGATTCATTTTCCCTGGACTGCTTTTGGTATTTTGCAAAGATTCGACTCATAAAGACACTGATCAAAAGCCCTACCGGTGCAAACAAAAGAACCACCACTGCAAGCATGGCATCATAGTGATATAAAACCAAAAATGCTGTCACTAATTGAAAAACTATATAAAAAGCGGACGGAATAACAGAAAAAAGTCCACTCGATACCGTATCGATGTCTCCCGTCAGTCGGGTCATTATATCTCCACTGTGGAGTTTGGATAATTTTTGCCACTTGGCATTCATAATGCGTCCATAAAACTCTTCCTTGGCTCCGTAACCGAAGCGCTCATTCAAAAGAGTCTTAAAGACACTCATGGCATTGGAAAAAATCAAATTGAAAGCCATCACTGCCACAAGCAAGGCAAAGACCTTACCGTCAAAAGTCGGATTGGAAGACGTAGCAGCATCTACTACCCTCTTATTGACCGCAGCCACTCCTACACCAATAACAGACATCATTCCATTTGCCACTGATACAAGTAATATCAGCGCAATCCAAGGCTTCACAAAAGAAATGAGCCAGGTCAGATATTCCATTCCCTCATGTCGTTTTTCATAAAGTTTTTTTATAGTACTCATGCAATTATCCCACTAGTTTTTTTCTGGCAGTTTGCGATATCCCAATTCCACCAATTGCCTGGTGCGGTTACAGATTCTCCTGTCGGCATGACCAACTGGCGCCCCCTTGGCGTGCAATACCGGACAGATGGTACAGATAGAACTGTATTCACAGTCCTGGCACTCTGATGGCATAGGATAATTTAAAGCAAATTCATGAAGCTTGTCCCAAGCCTTTGAAAATCCCAATTCCTTTGGGTCAAGAGCATAGTCGATATCCAGACAAATCTGCATCTTTCCTGTCCACTTAACGCAAAAAAGAGATCGTCCGGCAGCGCAGCGCATGCCACAGACTTTTTCCTGACAAGTACCAAATTCAGGCAAATCCTCCCGACTAACTGGACATCTCTTATCCTTTGGCACCATGATATCCTGGATTTTTATATAATCCTCCTCCGGCAAATCAAAATCATTGATAGATCTGCCAGTCTCCTCTCTCGCCTCATTTAGCTCAGCATTGACTAAAAGTCTAAGATCATGCTTTGCACAAAATTCTGATGCAAATCTTACATCCTCCACACCAAAGAAACGACTCGGTGTGGCCGTTATAGTAAGACGACAGCCAATCTCTTTGGCCTTTAAAATATTGCCTGTTACCCTCTCATACATGCGGTGTCCCGTCACTCTCTCATAGGC
>CAVIOJ010000223.1:0-4836 GCA_963644225.1 Lachnospiraceae bacterium
GTTTAACAAGGCTCATTCCACAAGAAAACTCCATATTTCCATGGCCTACACTTTTGTAGGTGATACGGAAATCGAAATTCCCTCAAGTCTTCTTGAGGGTAAATCCAAAGATGAGCAGTATTCCATTGCATATAAGTATGCACAGAATCATCTTGATGAGATTCCTGTTGCGACTAATGCGGAATACATCTTCGGATCAGACTGCTTTGAGGCGGAAGACATCGAATTTGTAATGGATGAAGAAGCTGATATCTGTCATGAGGATGAAAGACTTGCATCCTTCGTTACGGATAAAGATATCTACACTGTCCGTTACTTTATAACCCCTAAAAATATCAACATCGACCATGCCGATATTGCGGGACTTATCGAAGACACTCTACATCGCCTTATTGATGAGGAAAAGGATGATGGTTTCATCTATGAAATGCTTGGGGCTACAAAAGAGACCGAAGATAATCCATATAATGACGAGGAAGATACTTATATCGATCTCGATTATTTCATCAAAGGTCACCTTATGGATGTACACATTACAAGCGACAATCCAAACCTCACTACAGCAGAAGAGGACGATGAGTTCGGAAAAGAACTCATCATAAAAGAGTATGCCATTGATGTCATGGAATATTTCGAGTTCCTGCTTGAGTCAAAGGATATCAGCATCCCAAGCGATGACAGGTCTGGAGACGAAGGTGAGGCAAGAATCTATGGCATGGAATATGGTATGCTGGAAGATGAGGTTATTAAACAGATGACCGAATACCTTGAGGATAATGATGCCGATACAAATCTGTATACTGAACATATACTGGATACCTTTGAGGACCTTCTTAAAGCAAAGGATATCTTTATCCCAAGTGAAGACAGACAAGGAGAAGCTGATGAAGCCAGACTTTACGGCATTGATTATGTCTGTCTGGAGGAAAAAGTCACCCTAACCCTTGAAGAGTTAAAAAAAAGATGTCGAGTGGTGTGAGTAAAAAAAAAGGAGGAACAAAAAAAATGAACAAAGAATTAGAATACGGTAGCTATATAAAGCTCTGCCCAATGTGTAACCGTTCAAACTGCATTTCCCTTACAAGTGAGGAATACAAGAGATTTCTTGCGAGGAATGCTCCAATTCAGGAGCTTCTTCCTGAATTGGATCCGTTTGAGAGGGAGATGCTGATGACTGGTTTCTGTCCAGATTGTCAGTCTTTATTATTTGGCACCAAATACAAAGGCAACAGAATCCACAGAGGCATCTTTAGCGATGAACCGTGGAATAAATAAACTTCTCTTTCCCTAAAGGGGTAGCCTCGGCTGCCTCTTTTTTTTTGCCTGAAACAAAAGGCATATTTCCAATAACCATAATAATACACATCTCGGACTTAATGTTCTGAGAAAAAAGGAGGATAATATGAATAATGACCCTATTTTACATGTTTTAAGCATTGATTTTGATCTGTTCCAGAATGTCGATGAGGATACCGTTGCTTTTTTCTATCCTGACGGGATAGATCTGCCAACCGATCTTTCATCTCTTGTCTGGATGAGTAGGTATATCACAACTGGTGGACAAAAACGTATGAAAAATATAACCGCAAACACCAAAATGCTTAAGGCACTAAAGAATCTGATCCGCAAAAGCACAAGAAAAACCATGCCAGACGTAATGATCTGCAATAGTCATGTCAACATCTACGATTTCATCCATTCCAGATTGGATGATTCTTGTTATGACGGTCTTGCAATCGATCATCTCGATATGCACCATGACATGTTCAATGATAATGACCAGCTAGACTGCGGAAATTGGCTCTCTTATATTAAGGAAGAAACCAATACTGATATAACATGGGTTGCAAATCCGGCTTCAAGGGAATTGTATGCCCTTGAAGGGCAGGAGTTTGATATCATAAGGACAGACTTTGAAGATATCAAAGGACACACATGGGATATGATCTTCCTATGCCGTTCCGATAACTGGCTGCCACCGCATCTTGATGGGTATTTTGAGGACTTTGCGGGTTTTCTTGTAAAGCATAGTACCAATTGTCAGATAGAGGATGGTATCCTTAAAAGCAGATGGTCGGAAAAATACCAAAACTCCATTGCCGAAGCAAGAGCAGCCAGGGACGAACTCCTTGACTAAGGAAACACTCTAGAACAGGAAAAGGGATAGTGATAGCACTATCTCTTTTTTTATTGCAGGGAATTAAAGGCATATTTCCTTTAGGTACTAATAACGATATTCGTGGTTTTATGAGAAAGAGAGGTAAAAATTTCATGTTATTAGAAATCACAGTTGGTAATGACGCTCCATTGTCAATAACCGTTGGAGAAGACGAAAGCAGTGTCTTTAAAGCAATCGGAAAAATTCTTCTTACCCTTCAAGAGCGAATCCCCACAACCCTTACAATGAGTTGCGCTTATGGGGATATCGAATTTGAGATTGGAAAGAGAGGAACGTACAAACAAAATGGAATAATATATCCATCTATGTTTGTAAAAGAATCCTACAACTACTTGTCATTCCTTCCATCCCCAAAAGAACCTTATGAGGATAAATACCTCACCTGTATCAATCCAGAATCCAATAATTATAAGTTTTATTGGCTGAAACCAGAAAGCGATGGTATTCATGCCACATATGGCAGGATTGGTTCAAAAAGGGGAGAAGCTTTTGGAGTCAAAGACCTTCAGACACCGTACCCGTCCTATATGTATTGGATAAGGTATTACGAAAAGCTGTCTAAGGGGTATATAGATCAATCTGATATATACCTTAACAGTCCCAAGCTTGAGGCAAAGGCGACAGACAATAAAACGGAACAAAAGGATGCTCCTGTCAATACTGTTTCTGGCAATCTGTACAAAAAGCTTATGTCATATGCAAGACATGTTGTGCAGAATACCCTTGTGTCATCCTGTGATACCGTCACAAAAGAACAGGTAAGGATGGCAAAGAAATACCTTGCTGAAGCAGGCAAAAAGAAGACCGTCAAAGCCTTTAATAAATGGCTTATGAAGGTGCTTGTGCTTTCCCCTAGAAAGGAAAGGCATATCGACAGACTTCTTGCCACGGATTCAAGTGACTTTGCTGATATTGTCACTCGCGAGGACAACCTCATTACTGCAATGGAAGCTGTTGCAATGGGAAATGTGTCAGAAACACTTTCTGAGTCCTTTGAAGCCTATGGCATCGAAGTCTATGAAGCAACAGAAAAGCAGAAGGCAAAGGTAATGAACAAGCTTTCTGACACCCTTAAAGGTAAGGTTAAGAATATCTACCGTGTCATTCCACAGGCACAAAAGAAAAGATTCAATACATACCTTGAAAAGGAAGGCATCAAAACCGTAAAGGAATTATGGCACGGATCTAAAAATGAAAACTGGATGTCCATTATCCTTAATTCACTTCAGCTTAATCCTAATGCAGCCATTACGGGCAAGATGTTCGGACAGGGCATTTACTTCGCTCCGTCTTCCGCAAAGTCCTTTAATTACACCAGCTACCATGGCACATCATGGGCGCATGGTCAGAGTGATACGGGATTTATGGGGGTTTATGCCGTTGCATACGGTAAGCCACATGATGTAAGCTTGCCCGCAAGATACACAAGTGGCGATTTAAAGCGGCTTGGAAAGAACTGTGTTCATGCACATGCAGGAACTCGGCTTAGAAATGATGAGATCATCTTCTATGATGAGGATGCGGTATGCCTAAACTACATTGTGGAATTTAACTAAAAAAAGGAGATAAAAAAATATGGCAAATTACTGTTATAATTCCGTAACATTCTACGGAGATGAAGAAAAAATAAAAAAACTCTTCGAAAAAGTCCAGTATGCACTCTCCAAAGAATTTGGGGATATTGTACAGACTCAGTTTTCGGTTTCGTCAGATCCCTGTTGGCTGGGATTATTGGCTTTGGAATTTGGAGCCAATATAAATGGTTATGTCTTTAGTGAGGAAGAAAAAATGCTCAAAAAGACATCTGATACAGGCTTAAACTGCCGTGGAAGCTTAACGAGAGTGGGTCTGCTCAGTCCCGAAATCTTGGAATTAACGTCGAACAGTGCCTGGCATCCCCACATTGAGTTGTGGAACATGATTGCCGAACAGAGTGATGTTAACTTTGAACTCTGGGCGGAGGAACCTGGGTGCGGCATCTTTATAAATACGGATACGGATGGGATATTTTATCCTGTCAGATACCGTATCTATAGGGACGAATATGATGACGAATATTTCCCGTCCCTTGAGTCGTTTTTAAATGCCTTTAATGGATATACTGGTGAAAATGCAAGATCTTTCGAAGAAGCGGAAGGCATTGCATATAACATGGATGGCTTCGGAGTTAATGAATTCAAAGCTGAATAACTGAAAGGAGAAAAAAACATGAAATACGGTGAAGATTGGATAATAGTCACTTCATCACCCGAAACCCATAAGGTTTCACTCAGTCGCTTTTTTGGCACCGAGCATGAGGTAAAACTTCTGCTTATTGAGCTTATGGGTAAGGATAAGGAGGAATCACTCAAGACCTTTGAATTTGTTCCAACTATTGACGATATTGAGGAGTCTGGCGTGGAGTTAAGCATCTGCGCCAGATATCCTGCATATCAAGTCATATATACGGCTAAGAGGTTTAAAGACCTTGAATATTAAAGACCCCATCTTTCTCCCTAAAAAAGGAACGGTATTTAATTGCCGTTCTTTTTTTTGATGTTTTAAGCATATTTATAAACAGAAATACAAATATGGCTGGAGGAGAAAATCATGAAAGAAAAAATTATATGCTTGATTTCCATTGCGGTAATGGGAGTAGGACTTGCGGCCTGCAGTGC
>CAVIOJ010000224.1:0-4661 GCA_963644225.1 Lachnospiraceae bacterium
ATATTCCTCTTTTATACAGCTATTTTTGATTCTATAAAAATATCATCAAATGTATGTTCCTGAGAAATCAGTATCTGTCCTGATTTCATAAGTTCAAGTATAGCCAAAAACGTGACAATCACTTCCATTTTTGAAGATTGTTTCTCAAGCAATTGACGGAAACTAAATTTTTTATTTTCCGTTGCATACTTCGTTACCGAAACCATTTTTTCTTCCATAGAAACTTCTTCTTTTTTAATCTCACCAAATTTCGAACGAATCGGATCGATTTTATCTTTTTGTCTTTTTAATACAGACTTAAAAATGTCATTCAACTGATTCAAAGTCAAATCAGACACTAATTCTTTCGTATCTACTGGCGGCTGATAAGCCAGCACTTCGTCCGGAATTGTAGGATCCTTATAAAAAATCCGTTCCGCATCCATCTGCCTGTCACGAAGTTCAAAAGCCATACATTTGTACATCTTGTATTCGATCAGCTGCTGAACCAATTCTGCACGCGGGTCTTCTGCATCTTCCTCTTCTGTCTCCTCTGCCGGCAAAAGCATCTTGGATTTAATCGCTAAAAGTGTCGCAGCCATGACCATAAATTCACTCGCCAAGTTCAAATCCTCTTTTTGCAGCTGCCTTATGTAGTCCAAATATTGATTGGTAATTTCCACAATTGGAATGTCATAAATGCTGACTTTATTTTTTTCCAATAAATGAAGCAGCAAATCTAGTGGTCCTTCAAAGACCTGTAATTTAACCTCTAATTCCATACATCTACCTCAATCGCAAAATCCGTTTTATTATAACTTTTTTTAGGATTAAATTCAATCGAGCTTAGGCAAAAACATTGCATCACGAGAAAATATTCAAGAAAAAAAACTTTACGTTAAGCAGAAAAATTAAAACAAAAAAGGGGACCTCGCATTAACGCAAAGTCCCTTCTTTTTATTTTATTCAGGATAAATTATTTTACATCCTTCATTGAGAAGCTGATTCTTCCCATCTTATCTTTTCCAAGGCATACAACCTTTACTTCATCGCCCAATGTAAGAACGTCTTCCACATGATCAATTCTTTCTTTTGAAATCTTTGAAATGTGTACCATGCCTTCCTTACCAGGTGCGAACTCGATAAATGCACCAAATTCCTTGATGCTTACTACTTTACCAGTAAAGATCTGTCCCTGCTCAAAATCTGTTGTGATAATCTTGATCATCTCAACAGCTTCGTCCATCTTCTCTTTGTCAGTACCGCAAACAGAAACATTTCCTTCGTCTGTGATATCAATCTTGACACCTGTACGGTCAATGATTTCATTGATGGTCTTTCCACGCTGTCCAACAACATCACCAATCTTGGCTGGATCAATCTGAATCTGGATAATCTTTGGTGCATACTTACCAACTGTAGGTCTTGGCTCAGAAATAGCTTTTGACATACACTCATCCATAATAAAGAATCTAGCCTCTCTGGTACGTCTGATTGCTTCTTCTACGATTGGACGAGTCAAACCATGAATCTTGATATCCATCTGGATAGCTGTAATACCATCCTTTGTACCAGTTACCTTGAAGTCCATATCTCCGAAGAAATCTTCAAGTCCCTGAATATCTGTCAATACAATGTAGTCATCATCTGTATCACCTGTAACCAAACCACAAGAAATACCAGCTACCATTTTTTTGATTGGAACACCTGCAGCCATAAGAGACATACAAGATGCACATGTAGATGCCATAGATGTAGATCCGTTTGACTCAAATGTCTCTGAAACCGCACGAATAGCATATGGGAACTCCTCAGTTGAAGGAAGTACAGGCAAAAGAGCTCTCTCAGCGAGTGCTCCATGTCCAATTTCACGACGTCCTGGACCACGTGAAGGCTTGGTCTCTCCAACAGAGTATGATGGGAAGTTGTAATGATGCATATAACGCTTTGTTGTTACATTTTCATCCAATCCATCAACTTTTTGTACTTCTGAAAGTGGTGCAAGTGTAACCACATCACAAATCTGTGTTTGTCCACGTGTAAACATTGCAGAACCGTGTACTCTAGGAATCAAATCAACTTCTGCAGCAAGTGGACGAATCTGATCAATTCTTCTTCCGTCTGGACGCTTGTGATCTTTTAAAATCATCTTACGAACAGTCTTTTTCTGATACTGGTATACAGCCTCTCCGAGAACTTCAAGCCACTGCTCATTGTCAGCAAAAGCTTCTTCAAATTTCTCTGTCACTTTACGGATATTTTCCTCGCGAACCTGCTTCTGGTCTGTAAATACAGCTTCTTCCATCTCTGCAGGTGTAACAATCTCACGCATCTTGGCAAACATCTCTTCTGGAATAGCACAACTTGTATAAGCATGTTTTTCCTTGCCAACTTCAGCTACCATCTCGTTAATAAAAGCGATAATGGTCTGGTTGACATCATGTGCCATGTAGATTGCTTCAATCATCTTGTCATCTGGAATCTCATTGGCTCCAGCTTCAATCATGATAACTTTCTGTGCTGTAGAAGCAACAGTTAATTTCAAATCTCCCTGTGCCCACTGTGCCTGAGAAGGGTTGATAACGAATTCTCCGTCAATCATACCAACCTGAGTCATAGCACATGGTCCGTCAAATGGGATATCAGAAATACAAGTAGAAATAGCTGCACCAAGCATAGCAACAAGCTCTGGGCGGCACTCTGGATCTACACTCATAACCATGTTGTTGAGTGTAACATCATTTCGGTAATCCTTAGGGAAAAGTGGACGCATAGGTCTGTCAATTACACGAGCTGTAAGTACAGCATTCTCTGAAGCCTTTCCCTCTCTCTTGTTAAATCCTCCAGGGATTTTTCCAACAGAATATAATTTTTCTTCAAACTCTACAGAAAGTGGGAAAAAGTCGATTCCCTCACGAGGTTTTTCTGAAGCAGTTGCAGTAGAAAGAACTGTTGTCTCTCCGTACTGAATGAATGCAGCGCCATTTGCCTGTGCAGCAACACGACCAACATCAACACGAAGTGTTCTTCCTGCCAAGTCCATTGTAAATGTCTTTGTCATTTTTTTCTCCTTAAAATATATTGTTTAAGCAGACACCCGAAACTACTGATGAATAGCCATAAGCATAGCAACTCATCAGTGGTCTCGGTTACTTTGTCTGCCAGGAACCAAAAAATAAGGCGGAATAGTGATTTTACTACTCCGCCTATACACATCAATTATTTTCTCAAGCCTAAACGCTCAATAAGAGAACGATATCTCTCGATATCAATGTTCTTAAGATATGCTAAAAGGTTACGTCTCTTACCAATCATCTTTAACATACCACGTCTTGAGTGGTGATCCTTAGGGTTCTCCTTTAAATGCTCGGTTAACTCCTGGATTCTTGCTGTAAGAACTGCTACCTGTACTTCTGGTGAACCTGTATCACCAGGTGTTCTAGCATACTCTTCCATAATTGCTGTTTTCTTTTCTTTAGAAATCATCTTTCTACCTCCTAATTTTTAATACGCCTGTACTCAGCAATAGGTCGGAGTTTCCAATTACCGAATACGGGTAAACTCATACCCCGAAATAATACCACAGTATTATATCGTTTGTAAACAACTTTTTAATCTAAAAGTCTTCTGCAACAAATTGGTGTACGGTTAAATGCACCTGATACGATAATACCTGTTCTTTCTGTGCTGGCATGAACAATCTGTCCTCCGCCGATATAGATTGCAACATGGCTAATACTGCTACCACTACCATAGAAGAGCAAATCTCCTGGCAAAAGCTCTGAAGTAGAAACTTTTGTTCCGTAATTAGCCTGAGCTCTTGATGAATGTGGAAGGCTATATCCATATTTTGCGAAAATAGAAAGCACAAATCCAGAGCAGTCTGCTCCATTGGTAAGACTGGTTCCGCCCCAAACATAAGGGTTGCCAGTAAACTGAAGAGCATAATTGACAAGATCAACTCTAACATCAGATACGCCCTCACCATATCTAGCTTCCGACATGGTCATGGCATCTTTTAAGCTGGTAGCACAAGTAACAAACTCGCTGCTAACATAACCGTAATCTCCATCGATATTTACCTGCACCCAGCCATCCTGTTCGGATACAATTTCCAATTCCTCACCATTTGGCACAGTAGATAAAATTTCTGATGTAGTATTCGGCTCCAAACGCACACGCAAAGAATCCGTCGTAACAGTTGCTGTATAAGCAGCCACCTGATTGGCCAGTTTTAATGCTTCCTCTCCTGTCAAAATGAACTCAGAGAGTACATAACCACTCACTTCGCCAGACGAAATATATGTCCACTCTCCTTCTGTAGACAGGACTTCACATCCTGCATTTTCCGGAAGCTTACCAACCATAGATGCATCTGTGCTAGCCGCCTCACGAATATTAACATTACCTTCAGCAATAGATATTCCTAAATTAGTATAACCAAATGTGTCATAAGAAGCACTTCCAGTTGTAACAACATCTGATGATGCAACAACAGGATTCTCTGATGCCTCTAAATAATTAACAGTAGACGCACTGATAATTCCAGCCACTGCTGTACTATCAGAAGTACGGTTCATATTATCGCAAAGAGAAAATAATAAGCATCCAACACATGCTACAGAAAATGCACTGATAATTCTTTTTTTCACGAGTTTCCTCCTAATTTTCACCCCATCCAT
>CAVIOJ010000225.1:0-4640 GCA_963644225.1 Lachnospiraceae bacterium
ACTGGGTGCCGGAAAAGACTCTCACAGAGGCAGTCGAGAGTGCATGGGCATGGGAACAGATTAGAGAAAGGGAGGTATCTTGAACCATCCCAAGGTCAGCGTCATAGTTCCCATCTACAACGCAGAGCAATACCTCCGTGAATGTTTGAACTCTGTCATCAGCCAGACATTCACCGATATTGAGATCCTCTGTATTGACGATGGTTCTACAGATGGATCCAGAGACATCCTGCAGAAATACGCAGAAAAAGATTCAAGAATCAGACTGATTAACAAAGCAGTCAATGAAGGTTTATTACTGGCAAGAAAAACAGCTGTAAAAGAGGCAACCGGACAATACACTATCTTCCTAGATTCCGATGATAGCTTCAGTCAACCAGATTCAATCAAAACGATGATGAATCTGATTAAACAGGAAAACACCGACATCCTTCAGTTCAGCGTTGAAGTATCAGGTAATACGCCAGACACGGACAAAATAAAGAAAGAAAACTGGCTCAAAGTCTGTGGTGAAAGATTGGCAGGATCCTTCAACATCCTCAAGGCATGTGTAGAGAATCGGTACAGCTGGAACCTCTGGAACAAAATCTACCGCCCCCCATCTGTCAGCAGGCATACCGCCAAATCAAGGACATCCGCCTTGTCACAGCCGAAGACCTCTATGGCTACTTCATGATGAAGACAATCACAAACAACGGCTCATTCCCAGAGGCTTTGGTCATGGTTTCAGTGTACTCAGTGAAACCGCCGTCTTTGGCTATAAATGCGATAACGGCTATGCGCCAAAAAGCGAAGGCAGTGTCAACTTCGCCGACAAAACCCTCAACATCGATTGGCAGATAGACAAAGACACCCAAGCGCAAAGCTTTGAACAGTACAGCCAGTCCCCGGACTTCATCTACCGAAAAGGAGAGGACTGATGCAGAACCTTCTGATAACCGGCAGCAAAGGTCAGCTTGGCACAGAACTTCAAAGCATTCTGGGTAATCAGCCAAATATCTGCTACACCGACCGGGAAGAATTCGACATCACTGATGAAAAGGCTGTCAATATAGACCGGTACAACATCAATACCGTCATCAACTGTGCCGCCTATACCGCTGTTGATAAGGCAGAAGATGAACCAGGCCTTGCCGATGCCATCAACAACATTGGTGCAGGCATTCTGGCAAAGTATGCCAAGACCATCATCCATATCAGTACTGACTACGTCTTTGATGGCACAAGTCATTTGCCTTATATCTCCGAAGACAAGACCAACCCTGTTTCTGTCTATGGCAAGACCAAATTGGCAGGCGAACAAGCCGTCCTGGCTAATGCGGAAACCGCCATCATCATCCGCACGGCATGGGTCTATTCCCCTTATGGTAGCAACTTCGTCAAGACCATGCTCAGACTGGGCAAAGAAAAAGACACGCTCAATGTCGTATCAGACCAGATAGGTTCTCCAACCTATGCCAAAGATCTGGCGGAAGCCATTGTCCAGATACTGCCTCAGATAAAGCCGGGTACAAAGACCATCTATCACTTCACCAATGAAGGTGTTTGTAGCTAGTATGACTTTGTGACAGCCATCATGGAAGAAGCAGGACTCTCCTGCAAGGTCAATCCAATTGCCACATCAGCATATCCAACCAAGGCAACACGCCCAGCTTATAGCGTGCTGGATAAGAAGATGATCAAAAACGACTTCCATCTCACCATCAGACACTGGCGTGCAGCCCTCAGAGACTGCATCAAAGCCATGCAGCAGAACAAAGCATAAGAAGAGACGTTCAATGAACACGGTAAAAAGCATTCTCATCACAGGTGGTGCCGGGTTTATCGGCTCCAACTTTGTCCCATACTTTGCTCAGAAATACCCACAGTACCATATCATCAATCTGGACAAACTCACCTATGCTGGCAATCTTGACAATCTCAAGGAATGCGAAGGTATGCCGAACTACACTTTTGTACAAGGTGACATCTGCGATGAAAGTCTGATAGACAACCTCTTCAAAAAATACAACATCCAATGTGTCATCCATTTCGCGGCAGAAAGCCATGTGGACTTTTCATCTAGCGCTACTGTCTATGGCAATGCAGTTTCTCCCATTAACGAAGATATGCCGACAGGTGAAGTCACCAATCCCTACGGACGAACAAAACTCATCATTGAAAAAATTCTACAGGACTACTGCAAAGCAGATGCTAGTTTCTCAATACTCGCACTTAGGTACTTCAACCCTATCGGTGCCCATGTATCAGGGCTGATTGGAGAAAATCCGAGAGGCATCCCAAATAACCTGCTTCCCTATATCGCCAAGGTAGCCAAGGGTGAGCTCAATTATCTTCGGGTATTTGGTGGAGATTATGCGACCCCAGATGGGACAGGTATCCGTGACTACATCCATGTCATGGACCTAGCCAAAGGCCATGCCATGGCACTGAACTACCTTCAAGAAAACAAAGGCTTTGATGCAATCAACCTTGGGACAGGACACGGATACAGTGTACTAGAAGTCATCAAAGCATTCGAGGAAGTTTTAGGGCAAAAAGTTCCATACAAGATTGTAGAGAGGCGTGTAGGCGATGTCGCAATGAGCTGGGCTGCACCGGACAAGGCAGAAAGGTTATTGGGTTGGAAGGCTGTAAATAATATAAAAGATATGTGTGTTGATATGTGGAGATATCAGACGGTTTCTAATTATGAGAAGTGAAGCGTGACAATGTATGTTTAAATTTTTAGAAAAATTGTTCCCAGATAAGGATTTTTTCCTGAAGGGTATCTTTTCTTACATCCTGATGTTGCCAAGAAAGGAAAAGACCCATGGAAACGCTATGTAAGAAGAGAATGTGCTAAGAAGTACTCAAAAGGTGAAGCTCCATCAACTTTTTTCTCCGAAGGTTATCTTTTTCTGAATCTCGATGTTGCAGAGGCAGGAATTGACCCATGGCGACATTGGGTATTGTATGGTCATAAAGAAGACAGACCTGATGGTTCTGCGCCTGAAAGCTTTTTTAAAGAAAGCTATCTGTACCTGAATCCTGACGTGGCGGAGAGCGGCGAGGATCCCTGGCATCACTGGGTGTTGAAGAGGAGTAAAGGAGATCAACAGGAGAATGATTTAAAGAAGCATATCTTATTTACAGGATTTGTGTTTGATGGATATCACGGTTCAGTGATTCATATCATGGAAATGGCGCAATATTTCATTGCTAAGGGATATGCCGTTGATATAGTTTCTGTGTGTATAAGGGATGAAATCAAGGAGCTTTTATTTTATCTGAATATAAAACTGCATAATGCTTTGACATTTCCTGTCGAGGATAAGGTATATGATGTTGTATTTTCATATCATTGGCCTATTTTTCTGATGTTGCTAAGGCGTGGTCTGAAGTATAAGAAGCTGGTTTTAGGATGTCTTTCTGGTTTTGAAACGATGGAAACGCCTTTGCCGTTTATTGATAATGCATGTCTCCTTCAGGTGCATAGTGAGTCTTTGAAGGATGATTTAATAAAATCCTATTCCATTCCTGCTGATAAAATTGCTGTTTTTGAGAATTGGTTGCTTGATATATTCTATCAATATCCGAGAAAACAAAGAGAAAAAACTCAAAACTGAGTCGAATAGCTGTTATTTCAAATCATTCTCTACTTGAGCTCAGGGCGTTGACAGATTTCATGCCAGAAGTCAATATTGAGTTTTGGGGAATGAGATTTGAAAATTATGGGCTTATCACACCGGAGATATTGAGCCAGTATGATGCGGTTGTTACCATAGGAAAAACAGTTCAATATGCTTTAGGTATGGGGATTCCTGTCTATAATTATGATCATTTTGGTGGAAATGGGTGGATAAATCTTGAGAATTTTAATACTGAGGCTAGACATAATTTTTCAGGAAGACACAATAATAGGAAGATTTTATCTCAAGAAATAGCACATGAACTGGAAGCTGGGTTTTCAGAAGCAATAGAGGCATCGGAAGAACTTAGAAAAAAGATAGCTGATCGTTGTTTATTGTCGATAAGAATGAATCAGCTTCTGAAAATGATTGAAAAATCACCAATAAGTCCTGCAATCGATGGGAAAATAAATGCTTTATTGATGGCTTATGCTGATAGCATGGTAAGATGGGTTTATGACCGTGATTCACAAAATAAGTCACTAGATTCAAAAAATAGAAATATAATCAAGGTAATTCGTGAACTGTTGTTGAACAAAGACAGTCTGGCTGGGAATACAATAGAAAAACTGAGGAAAATTCATCCCAATAAAGAATTCAATAAGGTTTCTTTATTTGCAGTTAAGGATGAAGAACGTTATCTTATTGGATTCTTTAATCATCTTCGGGATTATGTTGATGGTTTTGTTGTTTTGGATGATGGTTCAACAGATGATACGCCGAATATAATCAAGAAAGAATCCAAGGTCTTATCTGTTATGACCAATCTCCCTCATGAACCAGAAGATTGAGATGAGAAGGGAAATCGGATTCGCTTGTTAAATGAAGCCTATCTTACAGAATATAGACTTGCATATTGTTATACCGATGCATGAGAAATTTGTCCGATAAAATTTTCGCCTATTCGTATAATGAATATAGCATTATGATTTTTTATCTACTTTATATGGGTAATTGTATTGTCTTTGT
>CAVIOJ010000226.1:0-4459 GCA_963644225.1 Lachnospiraceae bacterium
AATAATATCCGTGCATGGAGGCGTCTTCCCATGATGACAGCAAGGCTCTAAGGTTACATAGATCTCGGCCCCCTTTGGATCTTCTTCACATCGAAGCAAGGCATTGCGCTCGGCATGAAATTGTCCATATCTTTCATGATAACCTTCCGAAATAATCCGGCCATCCTTGACTACCACGCAACCCACCATTGGATTTGGAGAGGTATATCCCATGCCCTTTTGGGCAAGTTCTAGTGCTCTAGCCATATATTCTTCTTTTGTCAACTCCTCTTCCTCCTTTCACTAGGGATAGTTAGGCAATGCATTTCTATCTTATAGGAACGAAATTTCCTAAAAAAAAATCCCAAGTCAAAAGACTCGGGGAAATATCAAAATCTAACTCTTGATCTGTCTTCTCACATCCAGACTATACTGTCGGTCCCGGATTCTCACCGGCTCATGCTTTCGCTCACGGACTTGCCCATCACTGGTATCACCGTCGGTCGGGAATTGCTATCTAGCATCACCCTGCCCCGAAGAACTCTATGGGAAACCACTAGTTTCCTTTTACTTCGTCTATACTAACACAAAGCTCACTACCACGCAACCTTTTGCAAATATTTTCTTGTCCTTCTTTTTATTTCATGGCTGCTGTGCTATGATATGCTTTATGTTAACGACAAACTAATAATAGGGAGCAAAAGCTTTGAAAAAAAATTATAACTTAGAATTAATACGTGTCGCTTCTTTTTTCTTCGTCATCTTAATTCATGTAACCAACTATTACTGTCGTGCTTATGACGAGATCAGTGGAGGCGAGTATCTATTTGCATTAACCTTCAATATTTTGGCCAGAGTGTCTGTGCCATGCTTTTTTATGATTACAGGTGCCCTGCTAGTGGGAAGAGAAGATTCCTTAAAAAAACATGGTAAGCGCTTGTTGCGATTTTTTATTGTGCTCGTTGTCTGGACCTTGATTTTTTATGTTTGGAATCGATGGGTGATGCATTCCCACTACAATATAAAGATCGTTTTATTCGAGCCTATTGAACAGCATTTGTGGTATATGTATGCCATCATCCCGATTTATATGGTCATGCCTTTTTTACAAGTATTATGTAAGCATCTAACCAAAAATCAGGAAAAAGTCTTTTTTGTTTTAATCACGTTTGCAATCATCTTCAATTATGTGGTTTCTTTCTTTGGTCAAGAGCCTTACTATCCTCTGCCAATCATCGGAGATCGCATCTATATGTATTATGTTTTTGTAGGATATTATCTGCACAAATACTGGGAGAAAATCTTTGCTTTTCTAAGGAATTCAACGGTCCTTTTATTCGCTATCTTTCTTGGGCCAATCGCAATTTCTGTATTGATTTCAGAGCTGGTAAGTTGCTATAGCGATAGTTTCTTTAACCGCCTGCTAGAATATCAAAATCCGCTACTTGCCCTTTCTGCAGCAGCATTTTTCCTTCTGCTGTTACAATATAAGAATGGAAACTATATTCCTAAGGGTAGATTCAAGGGAGTGATTGAAGCATTTTGTTCTTGTTCTTTTGGAATCTATCTGGTGCATATCATCTTTTTAGATACCTATAAAAGAACTTTTGATGCAGCAGATCTGACTGCCTATTGGGCGATTCCACTGGTAACAGTCCTAGTAACACTTATTTCATTTGTCGTGATTTACTTGCTTCGCCTGACAAAGCTTGGGCGAAAAATCACATAATATTGTTGGATTGTTTGGACGAATGCATGATTTTGTGCTATAATGTTGCATTGTTGTAAACTATTAAAGTAGTTAGGAGACAGTATGAGCGGAAATATTCTTGGTATGCTGATTATTATCATTATCTATATGTTGTTTATGATATTGATTGGCGTCTATTATTCAAAACGAAACAATGATGTAAATGATTTTTATCTAGGTGGACGTAAGTTAGGTCCTATTGTAACTGCCATGAGTGCGGAAGCCTCTGATATGAGTAGTTATCTCTTGATGGGTCTGCCTGGACTCGCTTACCTATCTGGTCTTGCAGATGTCGGTTGGACCGTAATCGGCCTTGCCGTAGGTACTTATCTGAACTGGTTGATTGTAGCAAAAAGACTGCGAAGATATAGTGCAAAGGCTAACAATTCGATTACTTTGCCGGACTTTTTCTCCAATCGTTTTCGAGATAAGAGTCACGCCCTATTGGCCATAAGTGCCTTGCTTATTGTGGTATTTTTTGTACCTTATACGGCATCTGGATTTTCAGCATGTGGTAAATTATTTAGTACCTTATTCAATGTTCCTTATGTCCCTGCCATGATTTGCAGTGCCATCGTCATCGTTGCCTATACCGCCCTTGGTGGTTTCTTGGCCGCTAGTACCACGGACTTGATTCAAAGCATTATTATGACCATTGCCTTAATCGCCATCGTCTTTTGTGGCATTGAACTAGCAGGTGGTTGGAACAATGTGATTACCAATGCACAGGCTTTGGATGGATACTTAAGTTTCTTTGAGACCCATGATCCGATCAGCAAAACAGCAAGTCCATATAAGCCTTTAACTATTATCTCTACTACAGCTTGGGGACTTGGTTACTTTGGTATGCCTCATATTCTACTTCGATTCATGGGAACTGCTGATGATGAAAAGTTAAAGATTTCAAGAAGAATAGCAACCATCTGGGTTGTCATTTCCATGGCAATCTCTGTGCTCATCGGAATCATTGGTTATAGTATCTCAAAGCAGGGACTGATTGAAACCTTTACAGAGTCTGGAGAGTCAGAAACCATTATTATCAAGATTGCCATGCTCTTAAGCCAACATGGAGCTGTGTTTATTGTGATTGCAGGTCTTACCTTATCTGGTATTCTCGCCTGCACCATGTCTACGTCAGACTCTCAGCTTTTGGCAGCCTCTTCTAGTGTGTCAGAAAATCTAGTTGCTGGATTCTTTGGAATTAAACTATCTCCAAAAAAATCCATGATGATAGCAAGACTTACGGTTCTAATCATTGCAGTAATTGGTGTTATTCTGGCCTTAGATCCAAACAGTTCGGTCTTCAAGATCGTTTCTTTTGCCTGGGCAGGTTTTGGTGCTTCCTTTGGACCTTTGGTTCTTTTCTCCTTATTCTGGAAGCGTTGCAACAGAAATGGTGCCTTGGCAGGCTTGATCTCCGGTGGCGCTATGGTATTTATTTGGAAGTTTGCCATTCGACCTCTTGGCGGAGCTTGGGATATCTATGAACTGCTTCCAGCCTTTATCATTTCATGTATTATGATTGTAGTCGTTTCTTTGCTAACTGCCCCACCAAGCGAGGAGATTGTAAAGGAATTTGAATCCGTATAAAATAACCCAGAACTTTTAGTTCAAATCAGTGCAGCCTGGTAGCAGGTTGCACTTTTTTTGTTCTAAAGACCTTTTCCAAATTTCTCCTAAGACATCTCTAAAAACGAACTGTCTGAGCTTAACAAATATTCATGCATTGGCCCTATACGTCTGCTCATATCCTTTCTATAATCAAGGTTAGTACGAGTGTACAATTTTCAATTAAGGGAGGAAAATTCATGAAAAACATAACAGTTGTAGGGGGCGGAGTACTCGGTAGCCAGATTGCATATCAAACGGCATATGCAGGATTTGATGTTACTGTATATTTAAGAAGCGAAGGATCTGTTGAACGTGCTAAGCCAAAATTTCAGAGACTTCACGGTATCTATACGGCTCTTCTTTCTGAAGCAAAGGGCGGCAAAAGACCTGTTGAACGCGGTCTAATCTTTAATGCGAAGAATCCAGATGAGATCGATTACGATGCACTTATTGAGAAAGCAAATCATGCTTTTGAAAATATAAACTACTGCACAGACCTTGCTCAGTCAGTTGCAGATGCTGATCTTGTAATTGAAGCCTTGTCAGAAGATCCAAAGGCAAAGATTGAATTTTATCAAAACTTAAGTCCTCTGCTTCCAGAGAAAACCATACTAGTTACCAATTCTTCTACCATGCTTCCAAGCACATTTGCCGAATATACTGGAAGAGCAGAAAAATATCTGGCCCTTCATTTTGCCAACAACATCTGGAAAGGCAATACAGCTGAAGTCATGGGACATGCTGCAACAAATCAAGAGGATTATGATCAGGTAGTAGAATTTGCAACACAGATTGGTATGATTCCACTTCTTCTCAAGAAAGAACAGCCTGGATATCTACTCAATTCACTGCTTGTTCCATTCCTGAATGCTGCCCAGGCACTTCTTGTCAATGAAATTTCTGATCCAGAGACCATCGACAAGACTTGGATGCTTGCAACGGGAGCACCAATGGGACCTTTTAGAATCCTTGATGTGGTAGGTATCGACACTGCTTACAATATTGTCTGCAATTATCCAGACGCATCCGACCCTTCTTCTATGCACGGCAGAGTAGCAAAGATGCTAAAAGAGGAATATATTGACAAGGGCAAGACCGGAATCAACGCAGGGGAAGGAT
>CAVIOJ010000227.1:0-4181 GCA_963644225.1 Lachnospiraceae bacterium
ATCACTTTAGTTTCCATCCAGTGAATCTTACCGTCATCACCCCACTGCGGATGCTTCAAAGTAAGCTCCTTTTCACCGCTTTGAAATGCCGCTAGAGCTTTCTCTCTTCCAAAGAGTGCTTTGAATTTCCCAGCATATTTCTCATCCGGAATTGTGGATGCACCGGTATCGATTAGCTCATCCACTGTTCCGGACCACTTAGCAGTCTTATTAAGAAACTGCTCATATTCGATCATATGATATTCATTTTTCAGGTAATCAAGTGATATCGCCAGCGGATATACTATGCCCATAGCAGATGCATACTGCCTGGCCTGTGCATTGATGCGTTTTTCTTCTTCCAGCTTCTCTACGGTCTGCTGCAGTTCTTTGCTGCGCTGTTTCCTTTCAACTGTCTCTGCCTTAATATCACGAAGGACACAGACGCAAACGCCTTTTTCATCTGTCGGGAAAGATTCAATCTGAAGGTATTTGTCAATTTCCGCTGAAATATCATCGCAGAAAGTTACCTTTCCCTCGTATGCAGACTCATAGTAGGGTTTCAGCCATTTTCTGCTGCCGTTTGGAAATAGTTCAAAGAAACGATGTCCAATGATTTTCTCTTTTGGAAGTCCCTCTAACTTCGCTAGTGCATCATTGCAGTATAAAAATGTCCAGTCCCATGGCTTTCCTGCCTCATCAAGCTCTACCCGAATCAGACAGAATGCATGGGGATTGTAATCATTGATGTTGATGGAATATTCTTTTAATATGCCAGAGTCGTTCGCCATATCGCATCCCTCCGCGAAGTTTTCAGACAATTCTACCTAGTCGTATGCTGCCTTTTTTTCGTCACAGACGGCATACACTTATAGAATAATATTATCACTTTGCGCTTGATGCTTCAATCTGTTGCAGCGTAATTCACGGTCCTCACATACTTTATTTTTTCAATTTCAATTTGTAAACTTTACTATAAGTATAAGAAAGAGAGACTCCAGGCAGAAGTCTCTCTTTCTTAGGAATTTTAAACCCGAAGGTTATATCTTTTATCATCCAAGGCTGTCAATCCAGGAACTGATATCTGATTCAGATGCTCCACCATAGAAGCGTTCTCCTTCTTTCCAGTCACCTGTTCCTGTCATCTTTTCCAGTAGATTGCCACTGTCACCGATTCCTGATGAAGCTGCTGTGCAGAACGGGATGACTGTTTTCCCTGTAAAGTCATTCTCTTTCACAAAGTTGTCTACCGGCCAGGCGGCAATTCCCCACCAGATAGGATAGCCAATATAGACGGTGTCATATAAATCCCAGTGTTCAACTGTTGTAGAGACCAGTTCCACATCTCTTAAGCTCTCATCATCATGCTCTCTTGACACCCGGCTGTCATCATTTGTCCAGTTAAGATCATCATCTGTATATGGTTCTTTCGGTTCGATTTCAAAAAGATCTCCCTCTGTAATCTTGGCAATTTTTTCAGCAACGTCTTTTGTATTACCTGTAGCTGAATAATATACAACTAATGTTTTTCCATTTTCTGTTGATGTATTCTCTGTAGTGCTTTCGGAATTGGCATCTACCTTATCATTTGCAGACTGTTTTGTACTTGCAGATTGACTGTCATTGTCAGAAGCAGACTGATTTGCATTGTTTGCTCCACACCCTGTCATCAGGCCAATTGCCATGACAAATGTCAAAAATACTGCTGCTATTTTCTTTGATTTCATTCTGAAGTTACCTCCTGTCGTATTAAATGTATGTCATCTTCATTTCTATCGAATAAAATTCGTAAACACACAATCCTCTGCTTTCGGCATTTCGATTCCCATTTTTGTCGCAACATTTTTGCAGTTAACGAAGTATGCCATATTCTTTCCAAGGATCTGCATAACCTGCATCCCTTCAAGGTCCTGTTTTACTTCATTTGGATTCGTCCCATGTACCATATTCCAATATCTCGATGTAATAATCGGCATCTGCATGAGACCAAAATATTTATTTAGCTGATCCCACGTTGCAGTTGTTCCGGCTCTTCTTGCTGAAATCACCACAGCGGCAGGTTTCAGGCGGAATCTGTCGCCACCGCCATTTAAATCAGCATAAAATACTCTGTCCATAAAGGATGTGATGGCTCCGCCTGCACCAGCCCAGTGTACCGGTGTTCCAAATACAAATCCGTCATAATCTCCGGCTATTTCCAGAAATTCATTTACAACATCATCCAGTGCACATTTGTTTTTTTCCCTGCACTGTCTACAGGCAATACATCCTGAAATTGCTTTATTTCCAATCCAGAAGATATCTGTTCCTATGCCATTTTCATTCAATGCACCGGACACTTCGCAAAGTGCTGTATAGGTACAGCCGTTTTTATGCGGACTGCCATTGACAAGTAAGACTTTCATCACGTTTCCTCTCGTTTACCAGTTCTTTTTTTCTTTTGAACTGTCATTATTCTTTTTTCTTTCTCCAACCATCTTCACGAACCATTCCACCATATTTGGGTCCTGATGGGAGAAGAAAGAGCTTGTCTTCTGATCTAGTTCCTCGATGGTCTTCATATCTTCATCAGAAAGTGTAAAATCAAATACGTTGAAGTTTTCTTCCATTCTTTCCATATGTGTTGATTTCGGAATAACTACTATGCCTCTTTGAATATGCCAGCGAAGCATAACCTGTGCAGGACTCTTCTGATATTTTTCTGCAATCTGCGCGATAACAGGATTTTCAAATATGCCTCCTCTTCCCTCGCCAAATGGAGCCCATGCTTCTAGTTGGATATCATATTTATCTGCCCATTCCTTCATCTCTTTTTGCTGATTGAAAATATGGGTTTCCACTTGATTTACCATAGGCTTGATACGGTTAAAGGCTACAAAATCAACCATTCTGTCTACATAGAAGTTGGAAATTCCAATGGCTCTGATTTTCCCCTCATCATACAGATCTTCCAATGCGTGGTAAGCACCGTAAGCATCTGAAAATGGCTGGTGAAGCAATACCAGATCCAGATAATCTGTCTTTAATTTTCTCATGGATTCAAGCACCGATTGTTTTGCCTCTTCATATCCATAATGCTCGATCCACACCTTCGTTGTAAGAAAGATTTCTTCTCTTGGAATGCCTGACTTTTCAATGGCATTTCCAACCTCTTCCTCATTAAAATAGCTCTGTGCTGTATCAATTGCCCGGTATCCAACTTTTAAAGCATCAAGCACGCATCTTTCACATTCATCCTTTGTTACCTGATATACGCCATATCCTAGGATTGGCATTTTTACACCATTATTTAATGACACGTATTCCATTGTCCTAGCCTCCTTGTTTTCCTGCTGTCTTCGTTTTATCTTACAGGCATACTATATCTCTGATATGCCTTAAAGAGAAGTTTCCATAAGTTTTTCAGTCTTAACCTTTCGGTTTATTCTCCTTTGTATTCAACTTTTATTTTACCTTGTTGATAGCCTTGATCAGCCTTTTCACTTTAGCGGATGGTGTTTTCGAATGTAAGATTCCAAATGGCATGGTATAATTCCACTCCACGGGAATAATTCTGATTAGGGGATGAACACTTCCCCAACTCTCAAATGCCAATAATACCTCATTATTGTTTTCGCATCGGTTAAAGGCTTCTACATTATACAGCTCAAAGTCTACAATATTAATTTCAGGATGATTTTTCATTATGTCATCCCTTAACCGATCACCATAATAACTCCAGCCTCTTTGCATGAGCATAAAATTTTCTCCAGACAGATCATCAAGTGTAATTTTTTCTTTTTTTGCCAGTCTGTGATGAATAGACACCGCCACACAAAATGGTTCTTTTGAAATCTCTGTACCGTCACATCCTCTGAGTTCAAGCATTGTTTTATCAAATATTCCTGCTATCACATCAATATTTTTTCCCATGTTAGCCAGTATCTCTCTTGCATTCTCCGGTGTATTTTCAAAAGTAATCAATTTGAACTTCATGTCCGGATATATCTCCTGTATCTTAGGCCAAAGTTCCACAAAAATTTCCGGTGGTGTCATGGGAGATATTCCAACACGAATGATGTCCTCATTAGGATTCATTGCTTCCTTTGCCCGTATCAGTGATTCTTTTGAATATTGAATCAGATACTTTGCATCCTGATAGAGAGATTTACCTGCTTCTGTAATAATAAGACCTCTATGTGTTCTTTCAAATAATTGTAAAT
>CAVIOJ010000228.1:0-1831 GCA_963644225.1 Lachnospiraceae bacterium
TTTGGAAGTAAGATAATTTTATACCAATTTTTTGATGCGACGATATATTTCATCTGATAAAATTCCGATCAAAAAACCAGTGACAATTCCACCTATAAACAAAAGCGAGAAATACATGCCTATGTAATAATTATCCAGAATCAAAATCGCCACAATCATCTGGCCGAGATTGTGAGTGATTCCTCCGCAAATACTAACTGACAACATATGAAATTTGTTTGTTTTTTTCAAAAGCACCATCACTAGCCAGCTAAGTAATCCCCCAGCCAAACTATAAACAATACTAAAGGCATTGCCAAACATAAATCCCGCCAGCAATATTCGCATAAAAGACACAAGGAAAGATTCCTTGGGGCCATACAAATAAAGCAATAAAAGGACCACAATATTGGTAAGACCAAGTTTCATGCCCGGAACGCCAAAATAAAAAGGAATGAGGGATTCAATATAGCTGCAAATCAATGCCAAAGCCAAAAAGACACCTAAAAGTGCCACTTTTTTTCTCATAAAAAACCTCTAGTTTACAATTGCATCATATTCTGAACTTTCGTCTGAAAAAACAGTCACCACTACCTTGTTAGGAAGGCAGACAATAGTTTGTCCATCTTTATCTTTTTTCCCTTGTTTTTTGCAAAGTTTGTCAGGACAATTTGCATTCTGCATATAAACCTTTTGTTCTGCTATGACAACAGTATTTGTCACTTCTCCCTTGATTTTTACATCAATAGTCTGATTTTTATTTAAATCATAAGTTCCGTAAAGTTCGCCATCTACCGTAATTTGAATCAAATTTCCTTTTTCTTTTCCAAGATAAGACGAAAGGCCCCAAAAAATCAAGGCACAAAGCAACAAAACAATAAGCAAAATAATATCATTTTTGCCAAATCTTTTTTTCATTACACTCTTTCCCCGATATAGTAAAATCCCTTACATTCAACCAATTTTACTGGGATAATCGAGCCAATCAAAGAAGCATCTCCTGGGAAATGAACAGTGGAATTATTGCTCATTCTTCCAGTCATAAGGCTTGCATCATGCTGATTTACTTCTTCTACCAAAACTTCCACACACTCTCCTTCGTATGCAGCTGCCTTCTTTGCAGAAATTTCCTGTACAGTTTTTAAAAGACGATCAAAACGATCCTTCACAACATCTTCTGGAATTTGCGAATCCATGGATGCCGCTGGTGTTCCAGAACGTTTTGAATAGATAAATGTAAAAGCACTGTCATATTCCACTTTTTTAACCACATCCATGGTTTCCAAAAAGTCCTCTTCACTTTCTCCAGGAAATCCCACAATAATATCTGTGGTAATAGCCATATCCGGAACTGCTTTTCTGATTTTATCTACCAAAAGCAAATAATCTTCCTTGGTATAATGACGGTTCATTTTTTTAAGAATATCAGTGCTTCCTGACTGAAGTGGCAAATGCAAATGTTTGCAAACCTTTTTTGATTTTGCCAAGTATGCAATCAGTTCGTCCGATAAATCCTTCGGATGTGAGGTCATAAATCTGATGCGCTTTAATCCCTCGATATTTTCAACCTGTTCTAAAAGTTCAGAAAATGAAATCGGATTGTCGAGATTTTTACCATAAGAATTGACATTCTGTCCAAGTAGCATAATTTCAACTACACCGTCAGCAACAAGTTTTTCGCACTCTCTTACGATATCCTCTGGCTTTCTGCTGCGCTCACGACCTCTTACATAAGGAACGATGCAATAACTGCAAAAATTATTGCAGCCAAACATTATATTTACTCCAGATTTGAAAGAATATTTACGCTCAACTGGTAAGTCCTCTACAATTTTGTCAGTATCCTTCCAAA
>CAVIOJ010000228.1:1841-4179 GCA_963644225.1 Lachnospiraceae bacterium
CCATTTCCTGTGACAGCATACAACGAACAAAAAGTTCTGCAAATTTATAGATATTATGAGTTCCAAATACCAAATCTACGAATTTATATTTTTTTCGAATAGTTTCAACAACATGCTCTTCCTGCATCATGCAACCGCAAAGAGCAATTGTCATATGCGGATTTTTCTTTTTCTTGTTATTTAGATAGCCCAGATGACCATATACTTTGTTGTTGGCATTTTCTCGAACTGTACAGGTATTGTACAAGACAAAATCTGCATCCTCGGATTCAGAAGGTTCATAACCAATCATCTCCAAAATACCAATCAATTTTTCAGAATCTCTGGCATTCATCTGGCAGCCAAAGGTGTTGACGCAAAAAGTCAATTTACGTCCGGCAATCTCTTCTTTTTCTTTTAATATTTTTTTCGCCGCATCAATAAAGTAATACTGGCGATCAATTTCTTCTGTCGGAATTGCATCCTGACTAAAAACTTCTTCTATAGTAATCATCTAACTCTCCTTAAAATACTATGGTCGAATTTGACCATCTCCGTAAATAATATATTTTGTTGTAGTAAGTGCTTCAAGCCCCATAGGTCCTCTTGCATGTAATTTTTGAGTGCTGATTCCTATCTCGGCTCCAAATCCAAACTCATATCCATCAGTAAAACGAGTAGAAGCATTTACATATACACATGCTGCATCAATTTCTTCTAAAAACTTTCTGGCATTGTTATAGTCATTTGTAATGATAGATTCCGAATGACCGGTATTGTAACGATTGATATGACTGATAGCCTCGTCAATAGATGAAACAATTTTAACTGAAATCTTGTAATCCAAATACTCAGTTGCAAAATCCTCATCAGTGGCAGCCAAAATATCAGGACAAATATTTTTTGCAAAAGCATCCCCACGAATCTCTACATTATGGTCGAAAAGTCGTCTTTTAATCATAGGCAAAGCCCGAGCGGCAACATCCTTATGAATAACCAAAGATTCGCAGGCATTGCAAACACCAATTCTTTGAGTTTTAGCATTTTCAATAATATCGACAGCCATGTCTAAAGATGCAGATGCATCGACAAAAATATGACAATTTCCTGTTCCTGTCTCAATCACTGGAACCGTAGCATTTTCAACTACCGAACGAATCAAGCCTGCGCCACCTCTTGGAATCAACACATCCAAATATTCATTCATTCGCATAAATTCTTTTGTGGTCTCTCGACTCTTATCAGTAATTATAGAAATGGCATTTTCATTGATACCACAGCGAGCCAGGCTCCTTTTTATACTTGAGACCAGCGCCACATTAGATGCCAGCGCATCGCTTCCGCCCTTTAAGATAACTGCATTACCCGTTTTAAAGCAAAGAGCAAAAGCATCGACCGTAACATTCGGTCTCGCCTCATAAATCATACCAACCAGACCAAGAGGAACACGTTTTTTCCCTATACTAAGTCCGTTAGGGCGATTTTTCATGGAAAGCACTTCCCCTATAGGATCCTCAAGTGCGGCAACTTCTCTGATTCCATGAGCCATCTGTTCCATTCGGCCCGGTGTCAAAAGGAGACGATCAAGCAAGCCTTCTTGCATATGATTCTCCCTGGCATTTTTCATATCTATCTCATTTTGTTCTAGAATCGTATCTGCATCTAGAAGTAATCCATCTGCGACTTGTAAAAGGACTTCATTTTTTTTGCCACTGCCCAACTTATTTAATTCTCTCGATGCCTCTTTTGCAAGGGCTCCAATCTTTTGTAAATCGCTCATATTAACTCCTCTTACAATCAATCAATCCATCAGGGGTAAGGATGTAATCCATCTTTTTATCATTGATATCACTTGCGACATCATCTGACAACTGTTCTGCAAAGCAACATCCTATGCGCACTAAGTCGGGGTATTCTTCAAAATATCTGTCATAGAAACCACCGCCATAACCTATTCTGTCTCCCGATAAGGAAAAGCCAAGTCCAGGGACTAGTACAATTCCTAGACTTTCATTCAATAAGTTTTCCTTTTTATCTTTTGGTTCTAAAATGCCCATTTTAGATTTTTCCAAGGAATCATCTGGATGTATGCGATAGAAGTCCATCTTTTCACCAAGTACCCTTGGGAGAGCCAATTTCTCTCCTTTCGACAAAATATACTGGTTAAAAGAATCCAATGACAATTCACTTCCTATAGAAGAATAACTATAGATATAAGGCAAGTCGCCCTGCCAAATAAAAGGTAATGCTTTAATTAAATTTTCAAAAAAAGCCTCTTCTTCTTTTTCTCTGATATCGGGTCCAATTGCTTTTCGAATTTGTTTTTGTCTAATTCTAATACTCGCCTTGGCTTTATTTG
>CAVIOJ010000229.1:0-790 GCA_963644225.1 Lachnospiraceae bacterium
TAAAAGAAAATGAAAAGGATAGTGATAAATTAGGCAAAATTGCTCTTTTGGAGCGTGGCTGTGCTGATATGAATGCGATTATCAACAATATCCTTGATTTTTCGAAATTGGATGCTGGAAAATTTACGCTTGAAAAAAAAGAATTTTGCTTCCGCGAAATGATTGAATATGTGAAATCAAATCATATGCATAAAATCACTGAGAAGGGATTAAAATTTGATATAAGTATCTCCCCAGATATTCCTGAAATACTTATAGGAGATGAACTTCGTATTGTACAAATTTTGAACAATCTTTTATCAAATGCTGTGAAATTTACCTCAGTTGGAATTATTTCTTTGGAAGTTGTTAAGACATCACAAGTGGCAGGACGTATCGAACTTTTCTTTATCGTCTGCGATACAGGTATTGGTATCAGTAAAGAGAACCAGGACAAACTTTTTCAAAGTTTCACACAGGTGGATGCTTCTATTTCAAGGAGGTTTGGAGGTACTGGCTTAGGACTTAGTATAAGCAAGCAATTGGTAGAGCTTATGGATGGAATGATCCATATTGATAGTGATGAAGGCAAAGGAACTATGTTTTCTTTTCAGATTTGGTTGGATTTGCCCGAGAAAGAATCAAACGATGTGGAAGATGATATTGTTTCCAAGGGAATGGAAAATGATGTTTTAAATAAGCCGTATATACCAAAGACCTTTGCTGAATTTTCAAATGAATTGGAAAATGATAAATACAAAACATTTGGCACGAAAGAAAATATCAAAGAATTAAATCGAAATTTAAATAA
>CAVIOJ010000229.1:800-2813 GCA_963644225.1 Lachnospiraceae bacterium
TAGAACTTGATAATTGGACAAAAGCAGAAGAATTTGCTGCATCCATGCGAGAATTAACTGCAGATGCTCCTTCGGATGTGAAAAATAATGTTTTACGTATGAAGATGGCAATGCAAAAACGAAATTATGATGTAGTGAATGAGTATTACGAAAAACTTCTAGAACTTCTAAAGGAGGAGTAAAATCATTTTCTACAAAGGAGGGGAGCGAATGGCGGAAGAAAACTCAATAAAAATTCTTGTGGTTGATGACGTTGAAGCCAGTCGCTTTATGCTTCGAGACATCATAAAGGACTGTGGTTATATACCAGTTATGACTGAAAATGGCGCTCAGGCGCTTCGCTTTTTAGATAGAGCGGTAGTAGATCTAGTTTTGCTTGATGTGACTATGCCAGATATGAGTGGCTTTGAGGTATGCCGGCGTATAAAAGCTGATGTTAGGACACGCGAAATTCCGATTATTTTTATTTCGGCTTTGGAAAATACAGAACATATCAAACAGGGTTTTGTCTGTGGCGGAGCTGATTACATATCAAAACCATTTGTTTCGGAAATTGTTAAATCTAGAATAAATCTTCATGTCAAACTGTATCGTTCAGGAAAACAACTACAGGATATGAATCGAAAGCTTCAGATTTCCGTGATGGAACAAATGCGCCGTGTGGAGAAAGAAAAAAAGAATGTATTATATGCACTCTTACAGGTGGCAAAAGAAAATGCTGCCTTCGATGAAGCGCATATGGATCGAATTAGTAAAAATTGTAGAACACTGACAGAAGCGTTGCAGTTGACCAACGAATATAGCGGTTATATCTCTGATGATTATGTTGATACGATATCATTAGCTGGCCGCGCCGCTTTGCGATATAGGAAATGTGGCAGTTCCTACTGAGATTTTGCAAAAAAAAGATAAACTTACAGACGATGAAATCGCAATTATGCAAAGACATGTTCTTGTGGGAACTCGGATTTTAGATGGCATTTCAGATGATAGTGATGATAATGATTTTATGAAAATGACCAGAGAAATTGTAGCCTTTCATCACGAAAATTGGAATGGATCGGGATATCCCAACAAAACTAAAGGAGATGATATCCCACTATCTGCGCAGATTGTTCATATTATTTCCACCTATTGTGCGTTGACAGAAATTCGTTCTTATCGAGATGCTTTTTCAAAAGATGACGCCTTGTCTTTGATGGAAAAAGTTTCTGGAGAAAAATATAATCCTGATTTAGTTAACGTATTATTATTGATTCGAAGGCAACTTGCATGATTGATTAATATTCGAAAGCTACTTGTATGAGTGATAAATATTCGAAGGCAATTTGTATGATTGATTTATATTCGAAGGCAAACTGTATGAGTGATTAATAGCAAATACATAGTTATAAAACATTAAAATTTTATGGCTATAAAATTTAAGGGGAAACTAAAGTGAGGGGCAATTCGTTATGGAGATGACGGATCAGGAGTTTGAACATCTCTATCGCCTGGTGAAAGGGCGATATGGGATCGACATGGAAAAGAAAAAGGAAATACTTACTGGCAGATTGGAAAATTATGTTATCTCTCAAGGGTATGCTAGTTATGATGCTTTTATTCGAGCAGTGGAGATGGATGTCAGTGGACATTTAGAACGCCGTCTTCTTGGCATGATTACCACAAATCATACTTTTTTTATGAGAGAATTTGAACACATGGAGTTTCTTTCCAATGTGGTTATGCCGGAACTAAGAAAAAAAGAAGCCGGTAAGAAAGACTTGGGGATTTGGTGCGCTGCTGCCTCTAGCGGTGAGGAACCATATACCATGGCCATGATTATCAGAGATAGTCTGGGGTTGGATTTTCCTAATTGGGATACTACAATTTTGGCTACAGATATTTCTTCTGAGATTTTAGATGTTGCAGCCAGAGGGATTTATACATCAGATCAAATCATTGATGTGCCCCCTACCTGGAAACGCAGATATTTTAAAAAAATGCCAGATAATATACATTATCAGGTTACGG
>CAVIOJ010000229.1:2823-4067 GCA_963644225.1 Lachnospiraceae bacterium
GGCAAATTTTATTCCGCAAATTTAATCTGATGAGCCCATTTTTGTTTAAACACAAATTTCATATTATCTTCTTACGAAATGTCATGATATATTTTGACAAAAAAACCAAGCAGGAACTTATTCGAAAAATATATCAGGTTATGGAACCAGGGGGATATCTATTTATTGGAAAAACAGAGACGATTGATCGAACGGTAGCACCATTTCAAATGATACAACCATCGATTTTTAAAAAGTAATAGGGTGGTAGTTTTATGAGAAAGATAAGAGTGCTTGTGGTGGAAGATTCCTTGGTCTTTCGCCAGTTGCTTGTTGAAAATTTAAACAAGGATGATGGAATAGAAGTTGTCGCTACAGCAAGAGATCCTTTTGAAGCAAGAGATATGATTTTAAAATATAAGCCGGATGTGATGACTTTAGATATTGAATTGCCTCGTATGGATGGTATCGAATTTTTACGAAAACTGATGCCACAGTATCCTATACCGGTAGTTATGATTTCGTCCTTGAGTGATCGGGTTTTTGATGCCATGAATGCTGGAGCTGTGGAGTTTGTTGCCAAGCCTGCTACTACGAATCGCACAGCTATTGAGGAATTTATCCATACAGAACTTCCTGTCAAAATAAAAATTGCTTCAATAGCAAAGCCTAAAAAAAGAAGTACAAGTGAAGAAAAAATTGATAATCTTCATATGACAAATGACAAGAAAAAGTGTCAATTGATTGCTTTGGGGGCTTCTACAGGAGGAACCGAGGCTACAGCGGAAGTCCTTAGAGGCTTACATAAAGACGTTCCTGGAATTGTTATTGTTCAGCACATGCCAGCAGGATTTACAGAACTCTACGCTAATCGACTGAATGAGATGAGCGATTTAGATGTAAAAGAGGCAAAAAGTGGAGATGTAGTTCGTCCAGGACTTGCTCTATTAGCTCCTGGTGGTGATCAGCATATGGAGTTGATTCGACAGGATGATATGTATAAAATAGTTTTAAAAAGGGCACCCCGTGTAAATGGACATTGTCCGTCGGTGGATGTCTTATTCTCCTCAGTTGCAAAGCATGCGGGAAGTGAAGCTATGGGAATTTTACTTACCGGTATGGGGGGAGATGGAGCAAAAGGCCTTTTGGAGATGAGAAAAAAAGGAGCTCATACCATTGGTCAGGATGAATCCACCAGTGTGGTTTATGGAATGCCTAAAGTCGCATATGATGCAACCATGATTTGCACTCAGATTGTATCATAT
>CAVIOJ010000230.1:0-3908 GCA_963644225.1 Lachnospiraceae bacterium
GCAGTTTTATGAGAGTGCGTATGCATTTGGCCATTTCCAGCAGCTGTTGTCGGATTATCCAGCAGAAACATTGCATGAGACCATTCCGGGCTTTCACGATACCAGAAAGCGTTACGAGGCATTTGAACAGGCAGTAAAGGAGGACATTCTTGGCCGCGCAGCAAATGTGCAGCGTGAGATTGCATTTATTCGTGAGCGAAAGGAACTGGCGGGTGAGTTTATGAACCGTCTTGAAAAAGGAGAACTGTCTCTTCGCGTGACACACAATGATACCAAATTAAATAATGTAATGATCGACGATCGCACACAGAAAGGCATTTGTGTCATTGATCTTGATACCGTTATGCCGGGTCTTGTGATGAATGATTTTGGCGATTCCATTCGTTTTGGCGCAAGCACAGCAACTGAGGATGAGACGGATCTGAATCTTGTGTCCTGCAGTATGGAATTGTTTGAGACCTACACAAAGGGATTTTTAAAGGGCTGCGGCAATTCCCTGACACCGCTTGAAATCGATCTTCTTGCGATGGGAGCAAAGATGATGACCTATGAGAATGGCATTCGTTTCCTGACGGACTATCTTCAGGGTGATGTATATTTTAAGATTGCAAGAGAAAATCATAATCTTGACCGCTGCCGCACCCAGTTAAAGCTAATTTCAGATATGGAAGCAAAGTGGGATCAGATGCAGGAGATTGTGCAGAAGGCTAGTGTAGAAAGCCAGTGCTGAGCGTAGAAAGGAAAACGAAAAAATGTGTTATTCCATGACAAAATTATTGAATTATGGTAACTATTCAGCACCCTCATATGAAAAACCGATTTTGAGTAATAAAAATGGTGTTTTCTTTTTTTCTATTTCATGTTAAAATGGTTCTAGTTAATTTTTTAGGAAGGTGGTGGTCTGAATGTCCAAGGATGAACTTATTGAGCAATTATCACAACAAGTTGCATCGTTAACGGCAATGGTGGCGTCTTTAAATGAGACGATTGCTGCTCAGGCAGCTTTAAACAAACAGCTTAATCAGACCATACAGGAATTAAAAGAGCAAATTAACAAGAATTCCAAAAACAGTTCAAAACCGCCTTCCAGTGACGGTTACAAAAAGCCATCACCAAAAAGTCTTCGTAAACCCTCTGGTAAAAAAGCAGGCGGACAAATCGGTCATGAAGGAGCCTGTCTGTCAGTCACAACAACTCCAGATGAAATACATGCTCATATGCCATCTGCATGTAAAGGATGCCAACACTATGAGCTTTGTAAAGGAATCGCATGTGTAGCAGAGAAACGTCAGGTAATTGACGCGGTTGTTACAGTGCATGTTACAGAGCATCAAGCATTGGAACTGCCGATCTGTATGTTGCATGGAGACACTCGTAGAGGAGAGTTTCCAGAAGATGAGACATGCTAAACAGCGATCAGATCCAGCAATTCGATACAAGCTATGATAACCTTATTAAACAGGCGCGGACAGAAAATCCCATTCAAGAGTCCCCAGAGAAAAAAAGAGGAAGAAAGAAAAAGGGGAAGATTTTGGCATTGGTTGAACGTCTAGCGAATTACAAGGTCTCAGTCTGCCTTTTTTTACAAGATTTCAAGGTACCATTTGATAATAATCAGGCAGAACGAGATCTGCGAATGATTAAAGTAAAGACAAAAGTATCCGGATGCTTCCGAACAGAGAAAGGTGCCAGAGCATATTTAAAAATCATGTCTTATGTTGGTACTGCGCGGAAGCAAGGATATTCGGCTTATGAAGCCATCAAAAATGCACTCTTAGGTAATCCTGAGTTTATCTTTGATTAAGGGGTTCTGAATAGTTACATCTTTTCTTTGATGAAATTCAAGAGGTCACAGACTGGGAAAAATGTATCAATTCTCTTCGCATCGCACTGGACTGTGATATTTATATTACAGGATCGAATGCCAAGCTGCTCTCTGGAGAGCTTGCTACGTATCTTGGCGGCCGTTATGTTGAATTTGTCATTTATCCTTTTTCTTTTGCAGAATTTCTTGAATTATATCACCAGACTGAGCCAAATGCGTCTACGTCTGCTTGTTTTCAAAAATATCTTCTGGCTGGCGGTATGCCATATCTTGCAAATCTTCAATATGCAGATGAGCCATCCATACAGTATTTAACCGATCTCTTCAATTCGGTGCAGCTAAAGGACATTGTTAAACGAAACAAGGTTCGCGATGTCGACCTTCTCGAACGAATTATGGCTTATATTATGGCAAATATCGGAACACCGTTTTCTGCTTCTTCTCTGGTGAAATTTTTAAAAAGCGAAAAGCGCGCTGTTTTCCCAGATACGATTCTTAATTATCTGAAATATTGCTGCGACGCCTATTTATTTTATCAGGTAAAGCGCCAAGATCTTCAAGGGAAACAAATCTTAGCTTCAAATGAGAAATACTATATTGCAGACCACGGTATTCGAGAAGCTGTCTTTGGCGGCAATATGCGTGACATTAACCTCATCCTTGAAAACATTGTCTATATGGAACTGCTGCGCCGTGGCTATACTGTCACAGTCGGAAAATCCGGTGCCAAAGATGTTGATTTTGTATGCGACAAGCGTGGTGAAAAGCTCTATATTCAAGTGACATACCTACTTGCTTCACCAGAAACCATTGAACGAGAATTTGGTGTGTATGACAGCATTCGCGATAATTTCCCGAAATATGTCGTATCACTCGATGAATTTGATATGAGCCGAAACGGAATCAAGCATCGCAATATTCGCGATTTTCTCCTGGCAGATATCTGGAATTAAAGTTTCTCTTGCAGACTTTAAATTTGGCTGATATACTGTATCATACTGGGACAAAATCCGCGAAAACTCGCGCTTATCCAATTAGCTGCGACTATTTTTGCACCAGCTCCCGGACGTAGCTTTAACACCAGTAAACAAGAACTCCCCCATTTCTAAAGTGGTGGGATGAATTGTTAAAAGAAACTAAGGAAAACAAACAAGAAAGGTGGTTTTTATTCTTATGAAGAAAACACTTGGCATTATCGGTGCCGAGCAGCAGGAAATTGATCTGTTACTTGAGCATCTTTCACTTGAAAAGACCGTCAACAAGGCCGGACTGTCTTTCTTCTGCGGTACTATCCATGATTATCCAGTCGTGATCGTAAAGGCTGGAATCGGAAAGGTAAACGCTGCAGCGTGCACCCAGATGTTAATCGATCTGTTTGATGTAAAGATGATCGTAAACACAGGTTCCGCAGGATCTTTAGATGCCCGCATTAATATCGGCGACATCGTCGTTTCCACTGAGGTAATTCAGCATGACCTTGACGTGACTGACCTTGGCTATCAGCCGGGCGATGTTCCTGGCACAGGAAAGGTATTTACACCAGACAGAAAGCTTCACGATCTGGCTGTCACCTGCAGCCGCGAGGCAAACCCGGATGTCACCGTTTACGAGGGTCTGATTCTGACCGGTGACCAGTTCATTTCTGGTCAGGAAAAGAAAAATTGGCTGATTGACACCTTCCATGGTCTTTGTGCTGAGATGGAGGGCGGCGCGATTGCCCACGTTGCTTCGATCAATGAAGTACCATTTTTGATCATTCGTTCCATCTCCGATAAGGCAGATGGCAGCGCAACTATGGACTACACACAGTTCTCCAAGATGGCATCCTATCATTCCGCACGCCTCGTTGAGGCACTGATCACAAAGCTGTTGGCACTGTAATTGCGTAATGCTATTATTGCAAAACCGCGCACTACTGCGTAACATTACTGAATAACCGCCCACTTTCGGGCGCATACTATTTCGCGAAAGGAGTTTTACTATGTCCGTTTTAACTATCACAAAGAGCAATTTTAATGAAACCGTTTTAAAGTCTGATAAGCCGGTGCTGCTTGACTTCTGGGCTTCTTGGTGTGGTCCATGC